>JAHKLZ010000005.1 GCA_020854775.1 Candidatus Woesearchaeota archaeon
CCGATATCATATCCGATATCATATCCGATATCATATCCGATATTTTGAAGGGGTTGAGGTTAAAAAAAAATGCGCAGTCACTTAAAGTCTTTAATATTAAAAATGCTTAATGATAAAGCTATGTCTGGTTCTGAAATAATAACTGAAATAAACAATTTGATGAATTGGAAACCGAGTTGTGGCTCAATATATCCTTTATTAAACTCTTTAGAAACTGATGGTTTAACTATTTCTAATCTTAATCAAGGTAAAAAGATTTATTCTTTAACTGCTAAAGCTAAAAAATTAGTTAAAGAAAAATATGATGAAAAAGAAGAATTAATTGTTGCTATGGAGAAATCTTACAAATTATTAGAATCAATTTATGGGTTTGATACGTCCATGGAACGTGAGATGCTTAAAGATATAAAAAAAGGAAGTATGCCATTTCATGAAATATATGATGAATCAATGTTTTTAAAAGAAGAATTAGCTAGGATTCAAAAAAAGAATTTATTATCTAAGAATATTGTTGAAATAAAAAATATATTAAGAAAGGCAGGTAATGATTTAAAAAAAATAAGGTGAATCATATTGAAAGATAAAAAAATTAAAGATGATGAAATCATAATTGAATTAAAAGATGTTTGGAAAACATATATCATGGGTGAAGTTAAAGTTCATGCTCTTCGTGGTATGAATTTGCAAGTAAAAAAAGGAGAATTCTTGTCAATTATGGGTCCTAGTGGTTCTGGTAAGAGTACCGCGATGAACATGGTTGGTTGTTTGGATACTCCTTCTAAGGGTAAGATTTTTCTTAGTGGTAAAGATATTTCTAAATTGTCCGAATCTGATTTAGCTCAGATAAGAGGTAAAAAGATAGGTTTTATTTTTCAAAAATTTAATCTTATAACTAGTATGACTGCTAAAGAAAATGTGATGTTGCCTTTAATATTTCAGGATGTAAATCCTTTAAAAAGAGAAAGGACTGCTAAAAGATTCTTAGATTTAGTTGGTTTGAAAGATAGAATGAATCATAATCCTAATGAGTTATCAGGAGGTCAACAACAAAGAGTTGCTATTGCTCGTGCATTATCTAATTCTCCTGAAGTTATATTGGCGGATGAACCTACGGGTAATTTAGATAGTAAATCTGGAACAACAGTTATGGATTTTCTTAAAAAGTTGCACAAAGAAGAAAATACAACTATTGTTTTAGTTACGCATGATGAAAAAGTTGCTGCGAAAGCAGATAGGACTGTTTTTTTGAAGGATGGTATGATTGTTAATAATTTAGATGTTGATACGTCTAAATTGATTGAAACTCAATTAGTTGAGGAAAAAAGAAAAAAAGCTAAAATGAAGTAAGAGGTGTAATTATGTTTAATGGAGGAATTTTTATGAAAAAAATAAGTTTGGTATTTGCTTTGTTGTTGTTATTGCCGATGGTTGTTAGTGCTCAGAACGCGCCTATTATTAGGTTGAGTATTTCTAACTATGATCCTATGCCTGTTCAACCAGGTGAATTTGTTGATGTTTGGATAAGTATTCAAAACATTGGTGCGGGTGAAGCTAAAGATTTAAGATTAGAATATTTGGATTCGCCTTTTTTTGAATTAGTTAATCCTGATGAGAAAGTAAGAGAAATTTCTGTTCTTGGTTCTTATAGAGATTACACTTTGAAGTATCGATTTAAAGTTGCTAATAACGTGGTTGAAGGAGTTAATGAATTAAGATTTGAATATTCTCTTGGTGGCGCACCTGGTGTTATTAGTACGTCTAATTTAAGATTGGATGTTAAGTCAACTGATGTTCCTATTAGTATAAGTTCTGTTCGTTTATATCCTGATCCTGTTGAGCCAGGGCAGAAGGCTGAACTAGTTATAGGGGTTACTAATCCTGCGCAGTCATCTAATTTGAGAGATGTTAGTGTGGCTTTGCAATTAGCTGATACTCAAGGTGGTTCCATGTTTAATTTGCCGTTTGCACCTATTGGTTCAACTAATAAGAAATCTATTAATAGAATATTACCTGGTCAAACAACTGAGTTCAGGTTTAGTTTAACTGCGTATCCTGATGCTGATTCTAAAATTTATAAAGTTCCTGTTGTTTTTGCTTATTATGATGATTTGGGAAGAAGATATGATGATATTTCTTTTGTTTCTATAAATGTTAATTCTCAACCTGATTTATACGTGATGATAGAAGGAATAACTGTTGATACTGATTCTAGGTCAGGAGAAGTTATTTTTGATGTTGTGAATCAAGGAGTATCTGATGTTAAGTTATTATCTGTTATTCTTGAAGATTCTGATTCTTTTAAAGTAACTTCTGCTTCTAACATTGAATATCTTGGAAGTGTTGAATCTGATGATTTTAAGTCTGCTAGGTTTAGAATTCTTGTTGATGGTGACGTTGATGAAGTTGCGTTTCCTTTAACTTTAACTTTTAGAGATGCTTTGAATAATGAATTCGTGGAAACTTTTGAAATTATTCATGTACTTAGACATCCTGAGAGTAATGGTAATAGTTCTGGAACTTTAATTGTTGTTTTAGTTATTCTTGGAATGGTTGTTTATTGGTATCATAGAAGGAAGCAAAGAAAAAAGAAATTATTGGATGAGGATGACTAACTTTTTTTAATTTTTTTTTTAGGTTTTTAAGATGATTAAGGATTATTTTAGGATTGCTGTCAAGAATTTGACTAAGAAGAAGATGAGGAGTTGGTTAACTCTCATAGGTATATTTATTGGTATTGCTACTGTTGTTAGTATTATTAGTCTTGGTCAGGGCTTGGAGAAAGCTGTTGTTCAGCAATTTCAAGATCTTGGTGCAGAAAAAATTTCTGTTTCTGCTCTTGGTACTGCTGGTAGTTCTAAAGGTATTACTAATAAGGATTTAGAAGTTATTCGTAGAACTAGGGGTGTTGATGTCGCTGCTGGTCAAATGATTGATTCTATAATTATGTCTTTTGGGGATAAAACTAGGAATTCTTATGTTGCTACTCTTCCTAGGAATACTGTTGAAAGAAACTTTATTATTAGTACTAATAATTATGATGTCGTTGTGGGTCGTATGTTGAAGCCTGATGAGCGTACTAAGATAGTTTTGGGTTCTACATATAAAGATAGACCTATTTTTGATAGATTATTAAGGATTGGTGATGATGTTAATATTAATGGAGAATATTTTGAAATTGTTGGTTTCTTAGAGAGAACAGGTTCTTTTCAGGTTGATAGTGTTGTTTTGATGAATGAGGATGCTGCGAGATTTTTGTTTGATAAACCTGATGTTTTTAGTGTAATTCAAGTTGTGCCTATTAACGTTCAGGATATAGATGTTGTTGCTGAGAACATTAGACATGATTTGAGAAAAAGTAGAAATGTTCGTATTGGTAAAGAAGATTTTAGTGTTGCAACTAGTCAAGATATTCTTGATAGTTTGAATAATATTTTGTCTGTTGTTACTTATTTTTTGATTGGTATTGCTGCTATTAGTATATTGGTTGGTGGTGTGGGTGTTATGAATACTATGTTTACTTCGATTCTTGAAAGAACTAAGGAGATTGGTATTATGAAGGCTATTGGTGCTCGTAACTCTGATATTTTGTTAATGTTTTTATTTGAGTCTGGTTTGCTTGGTTTGGTTGGTGGCTTAATTGGTTTAGGTCTAGGTATGAGTCTTGGTTTGCTTGTTCAAACTCTAGGCAGATTATTATTAGGTACTAGTCTTGTTCAGGCTGTTTTTACTTTAGAATTAATTTTTGGTGCTTTGTTTTTTTCATTTTTAATAGGTGCAATCGCTGGTTTATTACCTGCTTATAGGGCTTCGATTATGAAGCCTGTTGATGCTTTGAGGCAATAATGATGATAGGAGATTATTTTAGGATAGCTTTAGGAAGTATTAAGAAAAGAAAGATGAGGAGTTGGTTAACTCTTATTGGTATATTTATTGGTATTGCCGCAGTGGTTAGTCTTATTAGTATTGGTCAGGGGTTGCAAGCTGTTATTGAAGATGAGTTTAAAGCGTTAGGTACTGATAAAATTGTTGTTCGAGCAGCAGGTAGTTCTTTTGGTATGACTCAATCTTCTAATCCTTTAACTAAGGATGATGTTGATGTTTTGAAGAATGTTCAAGGAGTTAATGTTGTTGGTTATTCTACTTATCGCGCGGGTTTGGTTGAGTGGGGTAAAGATGATTTTCAGGTTGCTTTCGTTGTTAGTGTTCCTTCTGGTGAGCAAGGAGTTATAATGAAGGAATTAATGGGTTTGAATAAAATTATAGTTGGTAGGGAGCTTAGGGATAATGAGAGAAGAACAGCGTTTATTAGTTATAATTATGGTTTTTCTTCTAGGTATGATACTTTGATTACTCCGGGTAGAAAGATCACTGTTAATGGTGTTGAGTTTCAGGTTGTTGGAATAAAGCAGAGTGAGGGTAATGAAGCTGATGATAATATTATTTATTTGAATGAGCATGATTTTGATGATTTATTTGATCATGGTGATGAGGTTAGTATGATTGTTGTTCAGGTTCTTCCTGGCAGGATTCCTGCTGATGTTCTTGTAAATGTTGAAGAGGCTCTTAGGCGTCATCGTGATGTGAAATTTGGTCAGGAAGATTTTGAGGCTGAAACTTTTGAGAATATATTAGATTCTTTTCTTGTTATTTTTAATGTTGTTCAAGCTATAATTATTGGTATTGCGAGTATTAGTTTATTTGTTGGTGGTGTAGGTATTATGAATACTATGTATACTGCTGTTCTTGAAAGAACTAAGGAGATTGGTATTATGAAGGCTATTGGTGCTCGTAACTCTGATATTCAGAACATGTTTTTGATTGAGTCTGGTTTACTTGGTTTGGTTGGTGGCTTAATTGGTGTTTTGTTTGGTTTTGGTATTAGCAAATTAATTGAATTTATTGCTGCTGATGCTCTTGGAACTGATTTGTTAAAGCCTTTATTTCCTGTTTGGTTAATTGTTGGTTCTTTGTTTTTTGCGTTTGTTCTTGGTAGTGTTTCTGGTTGGTTCCCTGCGAAACAAGCCGCGAAGATGAATCCTGTGGATGCATTGTCTACGGAGTAGATAATGCTACGCGCGTTAGTAAGTTTGTATTGGCTAAGGAGTAGATAAATCTAAGCTTGTGAGTATGTTTGGTTGATAACTGAGTAAATTCTTTTTTTTGGGCTTAATAAATCATTTTTGAGCTTTTTTTGGCTTTTTTTTGGGTTTTAAATTCAAAAAATTTATAAATAATACTTTTTAGTTTCTGTTCCATGGTGGTTAAGAAAGATTACTCTTCTGTGTTTAGAGCTTATGATTTAAGGGGGGTTTATCCTAAGGAAGTTGATAATAATTTTGCTTATCTACTTGGTAAGTCTTTTGCTACTTATGCTAAGGTTAAAGAGGTCGCTGTTGGTTATGATGGTAGGAAGAGTTCTCCTAAGTTATTTGAAAATTTAAAGAAGGGTCTTGTTGAGTGTGGTGTTGATGTTGTCGATATTGGTTTGGTTAGTACGCCTATGAGTTATTTTGCTGTTATTAAGGGTAAGTTTGATGCTGGAATAATGATTACTGCTAGTCATAATCCTAAGGATTGGAATGGTTTTAAATTAATGCTTAAGAAAGCTGAGCCTTTGTTCTCTGAGAATGGTTCTTTGGATTTGTTGAAAATTATTGAGTCTGAGGAATTTATGTCTTCTAAGAAGAAGGGTAAATCTAAGAAGAAGAGTTTCGTTAAGGATTACGAGGTTTTTATTAGTTCTTTGTTAAAGAAGTTTAAAACTAAGAAGAGCATCAAATTAGTTATTGATCAGAGTAATGGTTCGGGTATTAACGAAGTTAATACTTTGAAGAAGTTATTTCCTTCTTCTAAGATTATTAATGGTAAGGTTTCGGCTTCTCCTAGTCATGAGCCTAATCCTTTATCTCCTGATGCTCGTAAGCAATTAGTTGCTGAGGTTAAGAAGCAGAAGGCGGATCTTGGTTTAATTTTTGATGGTGACGCGGATAGGGTATGTTTTGTTACGCATAAGGGTCATTTTGTTAGGCCTGATTTGATTCTTTCTTTGTTATCTAAAGAGATAAAGAAAGGTCCTGTTGTTTATGATACTAGGTCTTCTCAAGCTGTTGCTGATACTTGTAAGGCTAGGGGTATTCGTGCTATTATGTCTAAAGCGGGTAGAACTTTTATTTATAGGGTGATGAAGGATGAGGGCGCGGAGATTGGCGCAGAGAATTCAGGTCATTATTTTTTTAAGGAATCTGATTATTTAGATAATGCAGGTGTTTGTGCAATTAAAGTTTTGAATATCTTGCTTTCTTGTGATGAGTCCTTATGTGATTTAGTTAAGGAATTTGAGAAGTATCATCATTCGGGTGAAATAAATTACAAGGTTAAGAATACTAGTAAGGCTTTTTTGTTAGTTGAGCAGTCTTTTTCTGATCCTGTTAAGTCTTTGTTTATTGATGGATTATCTGTTTATTATGATGATTTTTGGTTTAATCTTCGTAAAAGTAATACTGAGAACATTGTGCGTCTTAACGCGGAGTCAACTTCTAAAGAAGTTTTAGATAAGCATCTTCAAAGAATTAATAATATTATGAGTCTTGTTAAGTAAAATCTTTGATTTTTTTTAAGGAGTTTTACATCTGGTTATTTCTGCTAGGGCTTTTATGCTTCTTGAGCCTTCGTATACTTCTTTGTTTATTTGTATTTCTGGTACGTAGTTTGTTTTTGTTTGTGTACATCTTTGTTGTTCTTTTGTGCATTCTACGTACACAGAGGTTACTGCTTCATATCCTCCTAGGCTTTGTACAAGGCTTCTGCACGCAGGACACCACTCTGATCCGTATATTACTACGCCGTTATCTGCTAGGCAATCGTTAAATTCTTTTAATCCGTATTCTTCATTATTATTTTCTTTGTTTGATTCTTTTTCGTTATTGTTTAATTCAGTATTATTACTATTATTTTCATAATTATTATTGTTGTAAGTATTATTTGTGCAAGCGCTTAATATTAACAAGCTTATTATTGTTAGGATTATCATTGTTTTTTTCATTTTAGTTCCTCTTTGGCTTTTAGTGCCGCGATGCATCCTTGTGCCGCCGCGATTATTATTTGTTCTTTTCCTTTGTTGTTTACGTCTCCTGCTGCGAATATTTTGTTGCTTGATGTTTTCATATCATCAGTCACTATTATTTTTCCTTCTTTGTTTTTTTCTACGTTTGTTATTTCTGAATTCGGGATTAGGCCTATTTCTATTGATATTCCTTGAACTTCTAAATTTTTTGTTTCATTATTTGTTTCGTATTTTAGTCCTTTTACGTATTCATCTCCGTAAATCTCTAAAGTTTTTGCTCCAGTTATTACTTCTATGTTCTCTGTTTTCTTTACTTGTTCTATTAATAGTTCTTCTCCGCTTAATTCGTTTTGTATCTCTATTATGTATACTTTTTTTGCTATTTTACTTAAGTACATCGCTGATTTTGTTCCTGCGTAACTTCCTCCTATTACTGCTACTTCTTGGTCTTGAAATAATGATCCATCACATACTGCGCAGTAAGTTATTCCTTTGTTCGCAAATTCTTGTTCTCCTTTTATTCCTAATTTTTTTCTTTTGCTTCCTGTCGCGATTATCGCGATTTTTGATTTTAGGATTTGTCCGTTTTCTAGTTCTGTTATTACTTCGTTGTTTTCTTGTTTCACTGTTTTTACTGTTTCATCTTCTATTATTTCTACGTCGTATGATTTTAAATGTTCTTCTAACGCTTTAGTTAATTCGAGGCCTGTTATTGTTTTAAATCCAGGATAGTTCTCTATTTTATCTGTTTTTGTTAAGTATCCTCCTAGCTCTTCAGTTACTAAGGTTATGGTCATTTTTGCTCTCGCTGCGTATATCGCAGCTGTTATGGCTGCTGGTCCTCCTCCTATTATTGTTAAGTCTTTCATTTTAGTTGTTTTTCAATCTTTTTTTTATCAAAACCTGAAAAAGCTTTATCTCTTATTTCTATTATAGGTATTCTTTTTTGGCCTGCTTTCTTGAATGCTTTTTCTGTTGCTTCTTTATTTTCAAAAGTATCTATTTCTTCGTATTCAATATTATTTTCTTTAAAATATTTTTTGGCTTTCTCACATTCTAAGCATATAGGTGTTGTGTATATTTTTACTTTCGTCATGTTATCAATCCTCTTTTTTTAAAATCCTATTAAGTAATTATATGATAATGCTAATAGTACTAGTGATCCGAATAAATAAATCCATGTTATCCATTTTGATTCTGTAAAATACATTTCTCTTGTTGCTACTACTACTCCGAATATTATTAGTTCTATGAGCATATAAAAGAACAAGTATAATCCTACGTATGAAACGTAGCCCATGGTGCTTAGTCCTTCCGCGGCTAGTACTCCTGCGTATATCATAGGTAATCCAAACGAACAAGGTAATTCTACCAGGGTTACTATGAACGCGAAGAGTACTATTCCTGATGCGAGTAATATAGTTTTTTCGTTGGAGCTAAAAGCGTTTTTTAGTTTATTTATTGATTTTGATAAATATTTATTAGATGAGTATTCGCACGCGGGTCCGTATCTGTAAAAATCTATGAATTTTTTAAAAAAGAACGCTCCTCCTCCGAGTGCTGCTATTCCTATTATTATGTTTATTCCGCCTATGTATGTTGCTAATGCGTGAAATACTGCGGTCCATGCAAAGATTAGTAAGCCATATACTAATACTGTTGTTATTATGAATAGTCCTCCGAATAAAATTAAATCTCTTCTTCTCTTAAAAGATGCTAAAACTAGAGTTAATATTAGTATGAGTGCGCCTATTGAGCAAACGTTTAATCCGTCTACTGTTCCTATAATTACTGCTAACACAGGGATTGACCATTCGCTTATGTTAACTTCTCCGAAGAAAGGCACAGTTATTATGCCTTCTCCTCGTACTTGGTAAATTTGATTTTGTACATTTTCTCCTTTAAGCGCTCTTATTATTAATTCTTTATCTCCTTCGTAGAAGTTCTGGAAATAATTATTTCCTATGAATGTTGTTGGTACTATTAAATTATAATCTTCAATTTCTCTTTCTTTCATCATTTCGTGGAACTTGTTTTGATTTTCAGGACTCATTATAGAATAACTTATAATGTTTACTTCAGGATAGTTTAGTTTTATTTCTTCTTCTAAGAATTGTTTTTGTCTCGCGCAATCTGGGCATCCTCTTTGTTCAAAGAAATGTATTTCGTTTTCAATTAGTTCAGTTTCAGCGTATGCTTGTCCTAATAGTATCGTTAAAAACAATAACGTGATTAAAAATAATTGTGTTTTTTTCATTTCACTAATTCCTCCCTTAGTTCTTTTTTCAAAATTATTTTGTTTGTTTTTCCTTCTTTTTTTATGTCGATTATGTTTTTTTCTTGTAATTTTTTTAATATTCTGTGTGTTTTTATTTTATCGTATTTTTTTGATAATTCTGCTTGTTCCATTTTTCCTTTGTTCTTGATGATTAGGTCTAAGAATTTGTTTTCGTCTTTGTCTAAGATTGAGCTAAGAACTTCCATGTTCTTAGTTATTACTTTTTCTTTTTTTTCTATTTTTAGAGAAAATAAATAATAAAGTAAAGAACTCACAAATAATATTGCTAATACTATAAATAACCATATAAAATTGTGTGAGACTACTTTTGGGCATCCGCATCCTCTTACTTGGAATCTGTCAGCTAATAAGAGGCTTAAGCTAATAATTAATGTTAAAAATGATGCTCCTCCTATTATAAGTATGAAATCTCTTACCCTCATGATTCTGTGTGAATTAATAACTATATATAAATATTTCGTAACGTTTCATAATTATGAAACTGTTTTTTTTATGGTTTCATAAATGTGAAACTTTCTTTCTTTATTGTCTATTAATGAGTTTTATTTTTTTATTTCTTTGTAGTGATTGATTGTTTGTAAAGTTTTGGTTATAGTTGAGTTTTTGTGTTAAAAACAACAAAATACTTAAATAATAGTTGTTATCATTTCTCTGTGTTAAAGGGTGGTTTTTGTTGAGTAAGAATGTTGGATTAAGCAGTTTGTTATTTGTTGGTTGCTTGATTTTATTCTTTTTTTTGTTTTTGTCTTTTGTTTCTGCTGATCTTACTTGTGGTGTTTTTAGGTCTGATTTTTGTAGTGATTCACTTCTTGATTATGTTAGAATTTTTAATTGTGATGATTTGCAAAATGTTAGTTATGATTTATCTGGTAATTATGTTTTAATGAATAATATTGATTGTTATGACACTGTTAATTGGGTCGGTGGTGGTTTTGAGCCTATTGGCACTTCTTTGGAAGCATTCACTGGTGTTTTTGATGGTCAGGGTTTTAATGTTTCAGGATTGTTTATTAATAGGCCTTCTAGTTCTGAGCAAGGGTTGTTTGGTTTCGTTGATGGCGGTATTATTAGAAATGTTGGTTTAATTAATGTTAATATTACAGGAGATGATAATGTTGGTGGCTTAGTTGGTTGGAATGATGGTTCTGTTTCTAAGTCCTTCGTTATTGGTTCCGTTATTGGTAGTAGTGATGTTGGTGGCTTAGTTGGTCAAAATGAAGATTCTATTTTTGATTCTTATTCTAGAGCGAGTATTAGTTCTACTACTAATGTTGGTGGCTTAGTAGGTCATAATAATGGAGGTCAAATATCTAGGTCTTATTCTTCAGGATTGGTTAGCGGTTCTACTAATACAGGAGGCTTAGTTGGTTCTAATTCAGGTTCTGTTTCTAATTCTTTTTATGATAATCAGACTTCTGGTCAGAGCGATACTGGTAAAGGCAGTCCTAGAATCACTGCTGATATGAGGAATTTTGATACTTTTGATGGTGCTAATTGGGATATTGCTTTAATTGGTAATTATGATGGTGATTCTTGGATTATTAGTAATGGTTTAGATTATCCTAGGCTTGGTTATGAATTATTAGTTGCTAGTTCTGTTTCTGATTATGTTTTGTTTAAGCTTAGGAATTATACTGGTGGTTTTGATAATTCTCATGCTCAGATGAGGAGTTTTTCTCCGCATTATTCTTATGGTGTTTGTTGTTCTTCTCCTAATCAAGTTTTTTCTTATGATTGTAGTTTGTCTAACGCTGTTGAATTTCTTAGAATGAATAATGAATCTAATTCTCATGTTCAGGTTCCTGTTGATTTTCAAGGTTTAGTTTCTTATTGGAAATTTAATGATGATTTTACTGACTTCGTTGGTGGTTTTCATGCTACTAATAATGGTGCGTCTTGGACTTCTGATAGGAGGGGTAATTCTAATAGTGCTTTGTCTTTTAATGGTGTTGGAAATTATTTAGGTACTGATTTGGATTTGTCTGATATCTCTAAGGGTTTGTCTGTTTCTGCGTGGATTCAAATTAGTACTATTGATGGTAGTAGGAGAAGAATTATTTCTCAGGGTACGGGTGCTCAATTTATTAGGACTGAAGAAAATAGTAATCGGATTTATCCTTATTTGAGGGATAGTAATGATAATATTATTGCTAGTGCTATAATGTCTACGTCTGTTCTTGTTGATGAATGGGTTCATGTTGTTTTGACTATTGATGAGGATTATTCTGGTTTTGTGAGACTTTATATTAATGGGTCTTTGAATAGGGAAACTAGTAATATTCTTAATTCTAGTTTGATTACTTCTGGTGGTTTAAGAATTGGTGGTGATTCTACTTTTTTTCATGGCTTAGTTGATGAAGTTATTATTTTTGATAGGGCTTTGAATGCTACTGAGGTTAGTCAGTTGTATAGTGATGGCTTGGTGGGTCATTGGCGTTTTAATGGTGATTTCTTGGATTATTCTGGTAGTGGTGTTCATGGTACTAATTCTGGTGCTTCTTGGGTTAATAATAGGTTCGGTGCTGAGAATAGTGCTTTGTTTCTTGATGGTTCTAGTTATGTTTATCTTGCGGGTAGTTCTGCTAGTTATAGTTCTTTTTCTGCTTGGATAAAGTCTAGTAGTTCTGCTGAGCAAGTTATTGCGGCGGGTGTTTTTGATAATTTTTGTGTTTTGATGCAGAATGGTAGAATTGTTAAGAGTTCTTCTGGTGGGGGGGAGTCTTTACAAACGGTTAATACTTTTAATGATGATACTTGGAGGCATTTGGTTGTTGTTAAGACTGGTTTGAGTTATCCTGATAGTTATAAGATTTTTGTGGATGGTGTTGAGCAAGAATTACAATCTAGCAGTAATGCTCGCGCGGCTGGTCGTTTAATTATTGGTGCTCGTTTTTATAGTTCTACTTATAGTATTTTTTTTAATGGTTTGATTGATGATGTTCGTATGTTTAATCGTGCGTTGTCTGAGTTTGAGATTGGTTCTTTGTTTGTTGATGATTTGCGTAAGTATGATTATTCTGTTTGTGTTGCAGGTAATGGTGATGGTGAATGCTTTGGTTCGTATGGTGCTTGTTCTGAGAATTATACTTGCATAGGGAGTGTTGCTTCTAGTGAGGGTTGGGATTTTACTAATGCTCATTTTGGTAGTTGTGATTATTATGATTTGAATATTTGTTGTTCTGTTTCTAGTCCTCCTGGTGTGCCTGAGCTTATTTATCCGGTTAATAATGATTCTTTGTTTGTTGATAGGAGTCCTGGTTTTGAGTGGTCTGATGTTGATACTGCTGTTGAGTATCAGATTGTTTTAGCGGAGGATCCTGATTTTATTTCTTTGGTTTTTGATGAAACTGTTATTGATAGTAATTATTCTTATTCTGGTATTTTGGATTTTGGTTCTTATTATTGGAGGGTTCGTGCTTTTAATGGGGTTTTATTTGGTGTTTGGAGTGAGGTTTTTAATTTTACTCTTGTTACTAATGTGATGATTGATTTGGCTACTGCGTCTGTTGATTTTGGTGGTTTGTCTGTTAATGAATCTGCGAATACATCTAGTAATACGCCTCCTCCTTTTAGGTTTTTGAATATTGGTAATATCGAGGCGGATTTGGTTAATGTGTCTGTTGATGAGTCTTTATGGGATTCTGTTGAGGCAGGTCTTGGTACGGATTATTGGTTGATTCGTGCTAGGTCTAGTGGTTCGTTTAATTATGAGGCATCAATTATTGATTGGGTTAATGTTTCGTCTGTTATTGATTATTTAATTAAAGGATTGAATTTTACGGGTAATAACGAAGTCTTGGTTGATGTTGCTGTTAGAGTTCCTGTTTCTGAGGGTCCTGGTGATAAATCTTCTAATATGAGTTTTTTTTGGGGTGTTGCTAGTTGAGATTTATTAGTTTGTTTGTGTTGTTGTTAATGTTACCTTTTGTTTCAGGTTTAGGAGTGGCTCCTGGTTCTATAGAATTAGAAGAGGGTGTTGATTCTTTTATTTTTAAAGTTTTTAATAATGAGGGTCTTGATTTGGATATTTTTTTTGAAGTTCAGGGTGATGACTTCATTGAATTGGACGTTAATAATTTTTCTTTTACTAGGGATGTTAGGGATAAGATTTTTAGGGCTAGGGTTATAAATGATGATTATGATTTTTCTCAGAGGGCTAACATAGTTATTTATGAATCTAGGGGTGGTGGTTCTCAGATTAATGTTAATCTTGGTTTGTTTTTGCCTGTTGCTTTGCTTGTTTATGAAGAAAATGCTTTGTTGGATGTTTCTTTAAATGTTCCTTTAAGGAGTGCTTTTGCTAAGGGTCCTTATGTTATTTCTTTAAGGAACTTAGGGTTGAATGATGCTTCTGGTTTTGTTAGGTTAGTTGTTGATGATAGAGAAGTTTCTAAGTCTTTCTTTGTTGAGGGTAGGGGTCGTGATTATTTAGTTCTTGGTTTTGATGATGTTTTTAGTAAGGGTTCTTATGATGTTAATGTTTTTATTGAGTATGATGATTCTTTGAATTTATCTTCTGTTGTTTATTCAGGTAGTCCTTTTGTTAATGTTTCTAAGTTGAAGGTTCTTGATTTTGCTAATAATATTTTGTCTTTGGAGTTGTTTATGAACAGTGATTGGCCTAGTTCTTTGAGTGATTTAAGTGTTGTTGCTAAAGCTTCTGGTTCTGAGTTTGAATCTAGGTCTTTTTCTTTAGATGGTTTTGGTTCCGTTGTTATTCCTTTGTTCGTTGAGGTATTAGAAGAGGAATTTGTTCTTTTTGTTAGTGTTAATAATCAGGAATTTCAAGAATATAATATTATTATAAGAGATGGTGTTGTTTTTGTTAATGGTGAGTCTTTTATTCTTAGAAGTAGTAATCCTTTTAATTTAGTTTTAGTTATTGTTATTTCTGTTTTTGTTTTTTTATTCTTGCTTCTAGAAATTGGTTTATTGAAAAAGAATAATAAAAAGTATAAAAAATAAAGAAACGCGTTATTTTTTTGTTTCTATGTGTAATTCGTTTAGTTGTTCTTTTGTTACTGTTGAAGGCGCGTTTACTACTGGGTCTTTCGCGGAGCTATCTTTTGGGAACGCGATTACGTCTCTAATTGTGTCTTTTCCCATTATCACCATTAATAACCTGTCTAGTCCTGGTGCGATTCCTCCATGTGGTGGTACGCCGTATTTGAATGCTTCTAGTATGTGTTTGAATTCTTTTTTTTGTTCTTCTGTGAATCCTATTAAGTCAAAGATTTTTGCTTGCATCTCTGAATTGTGTATTCTTATGCTTCCTCCGCCTACTTCGAATCCGTTTAGTACTAAGTCGTGTTGGTATGATTTAACATTTTGTGGTTCTGTGTCTAGTAAGTGTTCGTCTTCTTTTTTTGGTGCCGTAAACATGTGGTGGCTTGGTGCTAGATTTTTTCCTGCTCCGTGGAAGTAGTCTTCTTCTGTTTGTTTTGTGAACAATGGGAAATCTATTACCCAGCAGAAGCCCATTTCGTTTTTGTCTTCTTTGTTTTTTCTTATGTCTGGGCTGTCTGTTCCGTATTCTTTCATTACGTCTTCATATTTTAATCTTGGGAAGGGTATTTGTGTTATTTTTTTGTCTGGGAAAACAGTTTCTATGAGTTTTATCATCATGTCTTCTACTATTTTTAAGACATCGTCTTGTGTTACGAAGCTCATTTCCATGTCTATTTGGTAGAATTCGCCTGGGCATCTGTTGGCGCGTGCTGCTTCGTCTCTGAAACATGGCGCGATTTGGAAGTACTTGTCGAATCCTGCTACCATTAGTAATTGTTTATATTGTTGTGGTGCTTGTGGTAACGCGTAGAATTTTCCTTTGTGTATTCTTGATGGTACTAAGTAGTCTCTTGCTCCTTCTGGTGTGGATTTTGTTAGTATTGGTGTGTTTATTTCTAGGAATCCTTGTTTATCTAAGTATTCTCGGACGAACATCACTGCTTCGTGTCGTTTGATTATGTTTTTTGCCATTTTTGGCATTCTTAAATCTAGGTATCTGTATTTTAGTCTTGTTTCGTCTCCTGATTCTGTGTTTTCATCTAATTCTAGGGGTAATGGGTCTGCGTGTGTTAGGATTGTTATTTTTTCTGCCGATAGTTCTATTTCGCCTGTGCTTAGTTCTTTTTTTATTTGATTTTCAGGTCTTAGTACTACTTCTCCTGTTACTTGTATGACGCTTTCTCTTCTTATTTCGCCTATTTCTTGTGTTATTTTAGGATTGACAAATATTTGGGTTGTTCCGTATCTATCTCTTAGTAATATGAAGCTTAATTTTCCTTGGATTCTGTGGGTTTGTACCCATCCTGATAGTGTTGTTTTTTGTCCTGCGTGTTCTTTTCTTAATTCTCCGCATGTGTGTGTTCTTAGCAATTTATTTCCCTCCTCGTTTAGGGAACATTGTTGCTTATATAAAAATATTTGCTTAAATCTTAGAAATTTTTTTTTAGTAAAGTATTGCTATTACTTTTCTGTCTATTTGGTTACATCTTATTCTGCCAGGATCTGATGCTGGATTATTATCTCCTTTTAATACGAAGTAAATTCCTTGTTCATCTTCATCTATGTGTATTACTCTGTGTATTATTATTCCGCTGGCGTAATTTGATCTATATGAAACTATATCTCCTAGTTGTATGTCTTCTGGACAATTTGGTATTATTTGTAGTGCGTTTGAGTCTTTGTTTATTATTGGTAGCATGCTTTTTGTGTCTTCGAATCCTGCCCATACTATGTTTTCTGCTTCTAGTACTACTCGGTCTGGGTATACTCTTATTTGGTGTGTGTTAAAGAAATTTGAGGGGCTTGGTTTGTTTCTTTCGTCTGCTGTTTGTTTTGGTATTTCTGTATTTAAATGTGCTATATCATTAATTAATTCGCTGTTTTTTATTATTGGATATGTTTCTGCTACGCTTGGTGTTATGCTACTTATTAATAGTAGGGTTGTGGCTATGCCTAATAGAAACATTACTATTGGTTGTGTGATTGCTTTTTTGAGTAATTTTTTTTTGTTCATTTTTCCAAACCCTAAAAAAACATTTATTACTACTTAGTAGTGTTTATCAATATATAAATGTTTCTATGTGTTTTTACTTATTAGTAATTACACTAATTGTTTTGGGGTTTTTTAGTTTCTCTTATGTTCTCACCAAAAAAAAACGCAAAAATGTTTCTACTACAAAATTACTATATTATTTTAAATACTGTTTGCATATAACAAGAATATGGAAAAAGATTCTGCACTATACGAAATATTTGATGGAAATACTGCTGCTGCAAAAATAGCATATCAATTCAGCGAAGTAGCAGCAATTTATCCTATAACTCCTTCTTCACCAATGGGTGAACTAATAGATTTATGGTCTTCCCAAAACAAAAAAAATCTTTTTGGAAAACCAGTTAAAGTTGCAGAGATGCAATCAGAAGCTGGAGCGGCAGGCGCCATCCATGGTTCATTAAGCGCGGGCGCGTTAACAACTACGTTCACAGCGTCTCAAGGATTACTATTAATGATGCCTAACATGTTCAAAATAGCAGGAGAACTCTTACCAGCAGTGTTTCACGTCGCGGCTCGTTCCCTAGCATATCAATCTTTATCTATTTTTGGTGATCATTCAGACGTAATGGCTGTTCGTGGAACAGGATTTGCGTTAATGGCCGCATCAAACATTCAAGAAGTTCAAGATTTAGCAGTCATCTCTCACTTATCTACTCTAGAAGCCAGTATTCCTTTTTTGAATTTTTTTGATGGATTTAGAACGTCTCACGAAATTCAAAAAATAAGAACTATTAATACTGAAACTCTTAAAGAAATGCTTCGTGAAGAACACGTTTTACGATTTAAAAAAAATGCTTTAAATCCTGATTCACCATACGCTAAAGTAGGCGCTGAGAATCCTGATGTTTATTTTCAAGGAAGAGAATCTTCTAATAAGCATTATGAGGTTCTTCCTAGCATTGTTAAAAAATACATGGTTGAATTCAAAGAGAAAACAAGCAGATCTTATTCCTTGGTTGAGTATCAAGGTCATCCTGAAGCCGAGAAATTAATAGTTGCGATGGGTTCTGCTACTGACACGATTAAAGAAACTGTTGATTATCTTAACAATAAAGGTGAACGAGTTGGTTTAATTAAAATAATCATGTATAGACCTTTTCCTTCTGAGGAATTACTTAATTTAATTCCTGAATCTGTTAAAAAAATAGCTGTTCTTGATAGAACTAAAGAATCAGGGTCTGTTGGTGAACCATTATACTTAGATGTTATTGCAACTCTTAAAGATAAAAATTTAAAGATTATTGGTGGTCGTTACGGCTTGTCATCTAAAGAGTTTACGCCTTCCATGGTGAAAGCTGTTTTTGATTTTCTTGATGAAGAGTGCAAGCATGATTTCACTGTGGGTATTAATGATGATTTAACTCATAAATCTTTGAAGGTGAAAGAACAAATTTTTACTGAGCCTGATTCAACTTTTAAGTGTAAATTTTGGGGTTATGGTTCTGATGGCACAGTTAGTGCTAATAAGAATTCTATAAAGATTATTGGTGAAGCTACTGATTTGAATGTTCAAGCTTATTTTTCTTATGATTCTAAAAAAAGTGGTGGAGTCACCGTTTCGCATCTCCGTTTTGGTAAAGAAAAAATTAGGTCTCAATATTTATTAACTGAAGCTGATTTTATTGCGCTTCACAAACCTTCTTATATTGGCAGATACGATATTTTAGAAGGAATACGCGATAATGGAACCTTTTTGATTAATTCTTCTTTGAAGCCTGAAGAAGTTTTTGAGAGTTTAACTAAGGACATGCAAGAAACTATTATTAGTAAGAACATAAAGGTTTATGTTGTTGATGCGTCTGATATTGCTTACAAAGTAGGTCTTAGAAATAAGATTAACACAGTTATGCAGACTGCTTTTTTTAAGGTTACTAGTATTATTCCTGTTGATGAAGCTATTAAATTAATGAAGAAACACGTGGAGGACCAGTTTAAATCTAAGGGTAAAGAAATAGTTGATATGAATTTTCAGTGTATTGATGAAACTCTTAATCACGTACACGAAGTTCCTATTGTTAAAACTGATAAATCCGCGTCTATGTTAAAGCTCATTCCTGATGGCGCTTCTAATTTTGAAAAAGGCATAGTTGAGCCCGTTATGCGTCAAAAAGGAGATTCTATTCCTGTTTCTTTAATGACTAATACAGGCGCGGTTCCTACTGGCACTACTAAGATTGAGAAGAGAGGTGTTGCTTTAGAGATTCCTAGGTGGTTGCCTGAAAATTGTATTCAGTGTGGTCAATGTTCTTTTGTTTGTCCTCATGCAGCTATAAGGATGAAGCAGATTCATCCTGATTCTTTAAAGAATGCTCCTAGTTCTTTTGAGGTTATTAAGTCTAATACTAAAAATAATAATGATCTTGATTTTAAGGTTCAGGTTTATCCTGAGGATTGTATTGGTTGTCGTGTCTGTGTTGATGCTTGTCCTGTTAAGAATAAGGCTTTAGAAATGATTCCTATTGAGGAAGACAGAAAAAAAGAAAATGTTAATCTTGATTTCTTTGAGTCTTTGCCTTATATTAGTGAAGGTACTGATTCTGCTACTATTAAAGGTTCTCAGTTCTTAAGGCCTTATTTTGAGTTTTCTGGTGCTTGTGGTGGTTGTGGTGAAACTCCTTATGTTAAATTAGTAACTCAGTTGTTTGGTGATAGGATGATTATTGCTAATGCTACGGGTTGTTCTTCTATTTTTGGTGGTACTTTTCCCACTATTCCTTATTGTAAAGATGATGATGGTAGAGGTCCTGCGTGGGCTAATTCTTTGTTTGAGGATAACGCGGAATATGGTTATGGTATGCGTTTAGCTGTTGATGAGAATCGTGAATCTTTAAGACTTTTGATTGAGCAATTACTTAATTCGGGAACTACTGCTGAATTAAAGGATCAGTTTTCTAAGCTTTTAGGGTTGTGGCATGAAACTAATAATGAAGCTAAACAAGTTAGGGATAAAATTCTTGAATTAATGCCTGATGCTTTATCTAAGGTTTATGGTGAAAGCGAACCTATTCTTAAAAAGATTGATGAGTTAAAAACTTATTTGCTTGATAAGAGTGTTTGGATATTCGGAGGGGATGGTTGGGCTTATGATATTGGTTTTGGTGGATTAGATCATGTTTTGGCTCAGGGTAAAAATGTTAATGTTTTAGTTTTGGATACCGAGGTTTATTCTAATACTGGTGGTCAGGCTTCTAAAGCTACTCCTAGGGGTGCTACGGCTAAATTCGCTATGGCTGGTAAGTCTTTGCCGAAGAAGAATCTTGGTTTGATGCTTACTTCTTATGGTTATATTTATGTGGCTTCTGTTAATCTTGGTGCTAATAAGGCTCAGGTTCTTAAGGCTTTGAAGGAAGCTGAGGCTTATGATGGCCCTAGTATCGTTATTGCGTATGCTCCTTGTATTGCTCATGGTTATAATATGTTTGATCGTGAGATTCATGCTAAGAACGCTGTTAGTAGCGGTTATTGGCCTTTGTACAGGTTTAATCCTGGTAATGAGGGTGACGAGTTTTCGTGGGATGCTCCTCCTAAGTCTTTAGATTTTAATGAATTCTTGATGTCTGAAAACAGGTATAGGTCTTTGTTAAGTAGTCATCCTTTGAATGCTCAGAAATTATTTGATCAGGCTGAGAAGGATAATGTTTTAAGATTTGAGCGTTATAAAGCTTTAAAAAAATTTGACGGAGGGCAATAAATATGGTTAAGGTTAGTGTTGATTCTGATAAGTGTATTGGTTGTGGCGCTTGCGTGGATGCTTGTCCTTCTGGCGTGTTCGAAATGAATAATGGAAAAGCAGTTGTTAAAAATGAAAATGCTTGTATTTCTTGTAAGTCTTGCGTTGATACTTGTCCTGCGGGTGCTATTTCTGTTAAAGATTAATAATTTTGTTTTTTTTTATTTATTTTTTTGTTTCATAAAACTTATAAATAGACTTGTTTTTCCTCTAATTAATTAATTATAGGTCAATACTATTGTTTAATTTTGAGGTATTGGAGGAAAAAATGATGAAGCAACCTGAATCTAAATTTATTAAAGTTAGATGTATTAAATGTAAGAATGAACAAGTTATTTTTGGAAAATCTTCTTCTAAAGTTTCTTGTTTAGTTTGTGGTAAAGAACTTGGTTCGCCTACTGGTGGTAAAACTAAGGTTAAAGCAAGAGTTCTTGAAGTTTTGGAATAATTAGGAGTTCGTAAATAATGTTATTTAAGAAGACAGGGTTTCCTGAGGAAGGTGATTTAGTTTTTGCTACTGTGACGAGTGTTCAGTATAATTCTGTTTTTGTTAAGATTGAAGATTATAATCGTCAAGGTCTTATTCATATTTCTGAGGTTAGTCCTGGTAGGATTAGGAACATCAGGGATTATGTTAAAGAAGGTAAAATGGTTGTTTGTAAGGTTATTAAGATTGATGAATCTAAAGGTCATATTGATTTGTCTCTTCGTCGTGTTACTGAGATGCAGAAGCGTTCTAAGAATGATGAGCGTAAGCAAGAGCAGAAAGCTGAGAATATTATTGAATTGTTGGCGTCTACGCTTAAGGAATCTGTTGATAAGGTTTACAAAGAAATTAGTGATGTTTTACTTCCTAAGTATGAAATGTTACAATATGCTTTTGAGGATGTGATTGAGAATGGTATTTCTCTTAAAAGTGTTGGTGTTCCTGATAAGTATGCTGATAAATTAGAGGTTTTGGTTAAAGAGAAGATTAAACCTAAAAAAGTTACTATTTCTGGTACTTTGATGATTAAGAGTTATGAAGAGGAAGGTGCTGAATTTGTTAAGAATGCTTTGGTTAAAGCTCAGGGTGTTACTGATGAGCTTCTTATTAAGTGTTTGGGCGCTGGTAATTATTCTTTGGAGCTTCATGATAAGGATTATAAGGGCGCGGAAGCTAAGTTAAAATTGGTTCTTGATTCTATTCATGACTCTATTAAAAGTAGTAAGTTGACCTCTTTTAGTTTTAAGAAGAAAGAGAAAGATTAATGATGCATATCCTTAAATGTGTTGTTTGTGGAAATTATTGTTTAGATAATGTTTGTAGTTGTGGGGCTAAGACTGAGCGGGTTGTTCCTCCTCGTTTTAGTCCTGATGATAAATATGCTAAGTATAGGAGGCAAGCTAAGCTTGAGTTAGAAAATGAAAAAGCAAATGGTTAATGATTGGGAAATAACTGTTGTGAAGAAGGTTGCTTTGTCTAATCCTGTTCTTATTGAGGGTTTGCCTGGTATTGGTAATGTTGGTAAGATCGTTGTTGATTATTTGGTTGAGGAATTAGATGCGGATAAAATAATGGTTTTTTTTAGTTATGATTTGCCTAATTCTGTTTTTGTTAATGAGGATAATTTGGTTGAGTTGCCTAAGATTGAGATGTATCATAAGAAGATTAATGGTAAGGATTTTTTGTTTTTAGCTGGTGATGTTCAGCCTTCTTCTGAGCGTGCTAGTTATGTTTTTTCTGAGTTAGTTCTTAATATTGTTGAGAAGCATGGTTGTAAAGAAATTATTACTCTTGGTGGTATTGGTTTGTCTGAGCCTCCTGAGAAGCCCGCTGTTTTTTGTGCAGGTAACAATGAGGTTTTTGTTAAGAAATTTTTGAGTAAGGGGGCTAAGAACAATGTTTATGGTTTAGTTGGACCTATTATTGGTTTGTCTGGTTTACTTGTTGGTATGAGTGCTAAGCGTAATATTAAATCTACTGCTTTGTTAGCTGAGACTTTTGGTCATCCTATGTACTTAGGTTTAAAAGGTGCTAGGTCTTCTATTAAGGTGCTTAATAAAGTATATGATTTTAAGGTTAGTCTTACTAGTTTGAATAGGGAAATTAGGCTCGTGGAGAAGGAAGAATTAGAATATGAAGAAGGTTCTACTTCTGCTTCTTTGCAGAAGATTAAGAAGCTTAAGGAAATTAATTATATTGGTTGATTCTTTTTTTTTTAGGAAATTTAATAAATTAGTTTGTTTCTTTATTTTTATTATGACTCTTTATTTTTCTAAGAATGGTAAGAAAGTATTTGTTACTAGTAATGTGGTTTTTAGAAGAAGTGTTTTTAGTAAGGGTTTTGGTTTAATGTTTCATTCTAAGATTATTGATGAGGCTCATCTTTTTTATTTTTGTAGTCCTAGAAGGGTTGCTTTGACTATGTTGTTTGTTTTTTTTCCTATTGATGTTGTTTTTTTAAAGAACAATGTTGTTGTTGAGTTAAAAAAGAATTTTAGGCCTTTTAGTAATTATATTTCTAGAGAAAAAGCTGATTTGGTCATTGAGTTGCCTTTGAATTTTATTGATGATAAAAAAATAATTGTTGGTTCTAAGTTAGTTTTAGATTAATTTTTTTTTTAAGAATAATCTCTCCATGTATGGTTGCATTTTGTGCATTTGTAGAATTTGGTTTCTGGTTCGTCTCCTGCTCTTGTTTGTATCATCCAGAAGTATGCTTTTTTGTTTCCGCATTTTTCGCATTCCATGTCTATTTCTGGTAGTGTTTCTTTGTTTGCGTCTATTATTTCTATTTCTGTTTCTTTTGATTTTACTTCTTCTTTTACTTCTACGTTTCCTGTTTTTAGGATGTATCCGCAACTACATCCTATGAAGGTTTTGTTTTTCTCTTTTTTTTGCGTTAGAATTGATCCGCACTTCGGGCAAAACATCATTGTTCATTGAAATTTCTGTGTATTTAAAAACCTTTTTGTTTAGAATCTTTTTATTCTAAACCATCTGAATCTTGTTTGTTTTGTTAGAAAATATATTCCTGTGCCTAGTAGCATTATTGCTAGTGTTATTTTTAGAAAGTGTAATATGTATGGTATTAGTAGTATTATTGCTATTAGTATTGCTATTATTCCTATTGCTTTGTGTATTATGTTGCTTTTGTCACGTTCTATTTTGAATGTTTGTATTTTGCTCATCATTTTTTTGTTCTCCTTTTTTTTAGTCGAATTTTGTGTATATTATTGGTTCTTTTAATACTATTACTGAGTGTTCTGCTTGGCTTACTAATCCTTTATTTTTGTCAACTAGTGGAGGGTGTTCTCTTAGCATTCCTTGTTGTTTCATTTCTCTTAATGCGAATAGCGTTGTTGGTTTTCCAAATATTTTGTATAGATTAGTGGAGCAGAATGGTAGTCCTTTATATTTTTTTATTTCATTTAGTACTTTTCTTGAGTCAGGTCTTCTTAGTGGTTTTTCGTTTATTAGTGTGAATATTGTTGCATTTCCTGATTCGTATACTACTCCTGCGCCGTTTGTTGCGAATGGTTCTATCGCTATGATCATGCCTTCTTCTAGTACTGAGTCATTTTCTATTTTGATGTTTGGTATTGATGGTTTTGCGTGTATTTCGTATCTTTCTAAGCCGTGTCCTGATAAATTTATTATTGATGAGAATCCTTTCTTTGTTATTACTTCTTGTATCTTTGCGCCTATTTCGCTTATTTTTATGCCTGGTTTTATTATTTTTAGTGCTTCGTTTAGTGCTTCTCTGCTTGCATCTACTAATTCTTTGTTGTTTCCTAAATCGTAGGTTATTGCGTTATCTGCTATGTATCCGTCTATGCTTACGCCTACGTCTAATTTGGCTAAGTCTCCTTCTTGAAATATGTATTCTTCGTCTGGGTAGAAATGTGCGGCTACGCTATTTAGTGATATTTGTGGTGGAAATGCAGGGAATCCTCCTTCTTTTATTATGTATTCTTCTATTTTTTGTAGAGCTGTAAGCATGTCTTTTCCTGGTTTTATTAGTTCTTTTCCTAGTTTTAGTGCTTGGTTAGCTATTCTTCCTGCTTCTTTGTATTTTTTTATTATTTCTTCATTCATTATGTTTTTAGAATGTTTTTTTATTTATAAGTTTTTAGGCTTATACTAATATTGTTCCGTCTGAGGAGAAATCTAATTTTTTGAATAATGTGTATCCGCAATTATTGCATTTTTGTTTTTTGTAGCACGTGAAGTGTTCAAACTCTGGTTCCCATTTAGATTCGTGTTTTGTGTTGCAGTTAGGACAAAGTTCTTCTATGTGGTCTTCTAATGTTTTGTATATCACTAATTTCCCTTTTTTTTTAGATTAATAATCAGGTTTTTATATTAGTTCTAGTTTTTTTACTCTTATTCCTGATTTTTGAACGCTTGTTTTTTTACAGTCAGGACAGGTGTATCTTAGGTCTGTTTTCTTTGTTGTTTTTTTTCCTGTGCTTTTCCAATTTTTTATTGGTGGTTTTGAGAATTTTCCTTGATTTCCTGCGCCTCTTCTTAGGCCTCTGTCTAGTAATCTTCTTAATCCGAATCTTGATAGTGGATTTGCTTTGCTTCTTCCTCTGTTTTTTGATTCTGCGACTTTGTGTTCTGTGTGTTTTTTACATTTGGAACAGTATCGCTTCATTACTTTTGGCTTTTTCATGGTTTCTCAGAAATTATGTTTGATTTATAAACCTTTTGGGTTGGTTGTTTTTTTGTTTTGTTTTGTTTTTGTAATCACCAAAAAAATCGATTATTTACTAATTAATAGTAACATTTATATATTTGTTTTGGTTAACTTGTTTTATGAAGTTTGGAATTACAGGTAAAATTGGTTCCGGAAAAGACACTGTTGCTGATAAACTAGTGGAAAAAGGTTTTATTCACATTTCTTTATCTGATATTCTTCGTGAAGACTTAAAAAGACAAGGTAAAAATGTTACTAGAGATAATCTTGTTGAGTTAGGTGCAAGAATAAGAAAGGAATATGGTGGTGCTATTCTTGCTGAGAGGGCTTATGCTAAAGTTGAGGAAGATAAGAATTATGTTTTTACTTCTGTTGGTAGAACTGAAGAAGTTGAGTTCTTTAAGAGTAAAGGTGTTAAGATTATTTTTGTTGATGCTCCTTTAAAATTAAGGTTTGAAAGAGCTAGGAAAAGAAAGAGAGAAAGCGAACCTTTAAAGTTTAGTGATTTTAAGAAACTTGAAAGAATTGAGTCTAAGGGTAAGAAGCTTGAAAGGAACTTGGATGATATAAAGAAGGTTTCTGATATTATTTTATTGAATGATTCTTCTTTGAATTCTTTGTATAAAAAGATTGATAGTATTTCTAAGTATCAAAGGCCTGGTTGGGATGATTATTTCATGGAGCTAGTTAAGGTTGTTGCTAAGCGTGCTACTTGTGGTAGGGGTAGAACTGGGTGTGTTATTACTAAGAATAATCATATTTTAGCTACTGGTTATGTTGGTTCTGCTCCGGGTTTGCCTCATTGTGATGATGTTGGTCATTTGATGGTTAAGACTTTGCATCCTGATGGTGTTGAGCGTGATCATTGTATTAGGACTACTCATGCTGAGCAGAATGCTATTGCTCAGGCTGCTAGGAATGGTATTTCTTTAGAGGGTGCGACTATTTATATGAAGTTAGAGCCTTGTTTTTCTTGTGCTAAGCAAATTATTACTGTTGGTATTAAGAAAGTTATTTGTGCTAAGCGGTATCATGCTGGTCAGGAAACTAGGAAAATGTTTAAAAAAGCAGGCGTAGCACTTATTGCGTTAGAAGATAAAAATATAGATTATGAGCGAGGTTGATTGATATGAGTGATTTTTTTAAGCAACAAATTAAGGATTTGAAGTATTTGCATATTGTTATTCCTGATAAGCGGTGTGTTATTCCTTTGGATAGTGTAATGGCTCATTATAAGGAATCTGATGATTATGTGTCTGAGCATAGGGCTCTTAGTGTGTTTGATGCTGAAAATCAGATGCGTGTTTTGGCTGAGAATTTGGATGCTATTGATAGTTTTGTTTCTAATGTTGCTTCTGAGCTTAAAGATAAGAAAGTGCTAGCGTTTAGTAGCAAGTATAAGACTTTTAATCCTGTTAAGTCTAAGCTTGTTGGCATGTATGAACGTGGTGAGAAATTATGTCCTTTGGATGGTTTGGTTGCTAATTCTTTTAGTGATAATTCTTTTTTGAAGGATTTGTCGGTTAATTCTCAGAATGATTTATTTCAGGATTATTTAATGACTTATATGTTGCATTCTGAGTTGTGTAAGAAATAATTTTTTTTAACTTAATATTTAAATAAGATTATTATTTTCTTTTTTTTCATGGTTGATAAATGGCCTTTGTATTTTTCGGATAATCTTTATTTGAGTAATCCTGAGTCTGAGACTGGTATTCTTTGTTTGTGGACTAAGAAGGAGCGTCTTATTGAGAAGTTAAATCCTGATTTGTATAGTTTTATTGGTCAGCTTTATTCTAAGGATTATGGAGTCATGGTTCTTTTGAGGAATTTGTTGGCTAAGAATGATTTAAGGAATCTTGTTATGGTTGGTATTGATCTTAATGGTTCTGGTAAGGTTATTTCTTCTTTTTTTTATGATGGTGTTGATTCTAATGGTAAGATTCTTGGTACTGAGACTTATTTGGATAAGGATGTTTTGGAGCATGTTGATTTGTTGAGGGAAAGAATTAATTTTGTTGATTTGACTAATAAGAAGTTTGATGAGTTGAATGATTTTTTGTTGTTTGATAAGCGTGGTGCGTTTGGAGATTGTGTTGTTTTGGATTTGCCTAGTCTTGAGCCTCCTAAGCGTTTGCCGACTGATTTTTCTGGTTTTAAGGCTCGTGGTCTTGATTTTACTACTGCTTATAAGATTTTGATTAATTTTGTTTTGAAATTTGGTGTTTTTAATGATGTTGAGAAGAAATTAAAGGTTTGGAATGTTACTCTTGTTGCTAAAAGGGTTTCTGGTCAGGATAAGCAATTTCTTGGTTCTAAAAAGAATGTTTTGGTTGAGTCTGATTCTTTTTTGTCTAATAAGTATTTTGATTCGTTTTTTTTTAAGAAATTCGATGCTTGGAATTCTTTGCAGGAATTGGCTAGGGTTCATGATAAGGATAATTCTTTGAATGTTGTGTGTTTTGAGTTGTTTATTGACGAAGCGGATTTGGAGTCTGCTTATGAGTTGGTTGGCAGTATTCCTGATTCTCAGGTTTGGGATCAGGATCCTCATGGTTCTTTGCTTGTTAGGGTTGAGGATGATTTGATTAAGGTCACTCATTTAGATGTTGATGGCGTGGTTCTTGAGGAGTTTTGTGCTGATAATTCTAAGTCTTTGTTTAAAAAATTGATTGATGATAATAAGGTTTCTTTGTTGTATCATGCTTTGGATATTGGTGGTGAAATTAAGCGCGCTGAGGATGCTTTAAAGCGCAACATGGTTTTTGTTCAGGATAAGAAGTGATTTTTATGTCTTTTGATTTGAAGAATTTTGTTGATAGGTCTGGTTTTGATGTTGTTGTTAAAACTAATCAACGTAAGGATTGTGTTGATTTGGTTGATGATTTGGTTGTTGTTTGTGTTAGGGCTAAGCCTGAGAATAATTTAGCTAATTTAGAGGTTGAACGCGTTTTATCTAAGTTTTTTGGTAAATCTGTTAAGATTGTTAAGGGTAAATCTTCTAGGAAAAAAGTTGTTGTTTTTTCTTAAAAAAAAATTCACTAAAATGTTTTGTTTTTGATTAAATGTTTTAAAAACATCATAACATAACCTTTAAAAAACATATTTAAATTTAATTATTGGAAATACAATAAATAAAATAACTTAAAAAATTAAATATTGGAAAATCAATACATAATGACGACAAATATTATTTAATATTGGACAACCAATAAATTATTTTTTTATTTTTTTTTAAAAAAAGAAAATATAATAATCTAAAAGTTTTAAGCATTTATCAGAATTTTTATTATATATTTTTTTAATAAAAAACTAAAAGTTTTAAGCAAAAACTAAATGTTGTTTTTTTAGATTTTACAAAGAATCTAAAGGACTTATAACTTTCTTTTTATGTTCAGAACTAACATGAGTATATATTTGAGTAGTTTGTAAATTACTATGCCCTAATAATTCTTGAATAACTCTTATATCATTACCTGTTTCTAATAAATGTGTTGCGAAACTATGTCTTAAAGTATGAGGTGTAACTTTTTTAGATATATTTGCTTTACTAGCCGTTAATTTAACGATTTTTTGTATATTCTTAGTAGAGAGTTGTCCATTTCGTCCTGAAAATACGTATTCAGATTGTCTTGGAAGTTTTTTTAATAAATCAGATAATGCTTCTGACAATATTATCATCCTGTCTTTTTGGCCTTTTCCGCTTCTCACCCAAGCTATTTTTTCATCCAACTCTAAATTATTCCATTTTAAATTTACGAGCTCTGAAACCCTTAAACCAGATGAATAAAGTAACATCATCATTAATTTTGATTTTTTCGCACTACTGTGCTCCAACAATCTCTTAACTTCTTCTTTTGTCAATACTGTTGGAAGAGAAGCAGTTATCTTTGGCGTTTTAATATTAACAAAACCTTTTTCTAAAACGTTGTTGTAAAAAAACAATAAAGCAGATCTTGCCAAATTCAGAGTTCTTGGCGATAATCTTTTTTCAGTTATTAAATGAGCTAAATAAATCTTTAAATCATTAGCTATTATTTCTTCAGGTTTTTTCTTTAAGAACTCTAAACAATCCAAATTATATTTTATGTATGATTCTATTGTTGATCCGCTGTAACCTCTTAATTTTAGTTCGGCTTCTAGCAATTTCATCATTTTTCACCATTTTTTTGATTTTTTTGATTTTTTTGATAAAAAAACCTTCGAAAAGTTACCATAATGTATATTGTGCGAACTTTTAACTATTTATATGTTTCGGTTTTATACTGTTCTCGACGAGAAAGATAAAAAAAGGCGTTAAAACACTATATTTTCATCAAAAAGGCCGGACTTTCTAAACAAATTTAGCTAAAATAAATCATTAAAAATTATTTCTTCAATTTATGTTATAAAATTAATAGTTTGATAATTAATTCAATAATAGTTCAATAATGATTTAGTTAGTTTTATTTAATTTTTCACCAAATTTTTTGAAAATAAAATGTTTAATTTTTGCTTAAAAGTTTTAGATTAATCTCGAAAAAACTTATTTATAAAACTTCTTAGATTTGCTTAAAAGTTTTAAACAATATTTTATTTATTATTTTCAATATTGAAACTAATTAGTTTGGAAATAAATCTTAATTTTTACAAATATCTTTCAATTATTTTAGAAAAATATTTTTTGTTGTATTTTTGTAGACTGCTTTTTGTTTTATACTCATTAATCACTTTTTTGTTATAGGTGATATTATGGGTAAAGAAAAATTATTAGATGTTGAATCTGATGACTTACGAGATGCTATTGAACGACTTAAGAATTGTGCTACTAATAATGATTTATTAAGAGAGACTAATGATTTGATTAAGAAAGTTGAACAAATTTATAGTAAAAAAAGCAGTACTAATCTTGATGAAGATACTGAAACTAATAAGGAATTAAATAATTCTTTTAGTGATGTTGAAACTTCTACTATGAATTTAAAAAATCAAGCATATGATGTGTTGAGTAATTTCTTAGGTATTGATATGTATAAATTAGAGAATAAAAGACAATTAAAAAAAGCTTATAGTTCTCTTGATGTTTTAAAGAAAGATATTAAAGTTCTTGAGAAAGCTTTGAATGGAGAGGAAGTTTATAATCCTCCTAGTTTGAATAATGCTGAATTGCTTAGGTACATTAATAGTGTTAGTCCTAAAAGGAAAGGTTTGTATTTTCGTGATAGTGAGCTTAAAGATATAAATTTGATGTATAGATCTCAAGAAATTGAGTTGAATAATAGAATTGATTTGTTTGAACAACAAATTGATGATATAGATAATAAGTTGACTGATATTAAAAGTTCTGATATTAAGTCTGCTAGGATTTTAAGTAAAGAAAGAACTAATTTGTTAAGGATGCTTGATTCTTATCAGAGAAAAGTTGAAGATATTAATAATGATATGAACAAATACATTATTGATCATAAAATTGTTGAGAATATGATTTATGAATATTCCACTATTTTGAATACTGGTAGGAATTTGTATAATAATGTTGAGCTTAGTCTTAGTATCGTTGGTTCTGATTTATCTCCTGAGGGTAAGACTTTGGAGCAAGCTATTGATAGTTTGAAAACTGTTAAGAATATTAGTGAAAAGTTCAGATCGTTCATTAATAAGTATGCTGTTGAAAAAAAATCTAGGAATAGTCGTTTGTGTGATGAAGTTAATAAAGTTGTTAGTGATGATAATGGTGAAGAATTGTCTGATAGTATTACTAGGATTAATAAGCAGTTGTATAATTCGTCTAAGTCTAATATGAAGGCTATGCGTGATACTTATTTTAATAATCTTGGTTTTTAATTTTTTTTATTTTTTTGGGGGTGCTTTATTATGAGTTTGGATGATGTTTTAAGTCCTGATTTGGTTAAGAAAAATAAAAGATTTGTTGTTAAAGAGTATTCTAGTTTTTTGAATTCTCAGAGTTTTAGTTGTAATATTAAAGATGTTGATTATGTTAAAAATCATCAGTTATTGTTTCTTGGTGGTTTTTATGCTGCTAAGGATTCTTTGTCTGGTGATGTTAAGCATCTTGATGATTCTTTTCAGAGAATGTATTTTTCCGCGGTTAGTTCTGTTAATTTGTTGAATTCTTTTGAGGGTGTTGATTTTGGTTTTCCTTTGAATTTTGGTTCTTTGAATTTTTCTGTTAGTGATTATGAGTCTAATTTGAGAATACTTAAGAAACACGTTGATGAAGTTAGTAAATATGATGATTTTGTTAATTCTTCTTATTCTTATTTTTGTGGTTTGAATGATTTTTTGTTTTCTTTTTTGAAGGATTCTGTTGATGATAAATTAATTAAGTTTAAAGATCGTAAATCTAAGATTAATGGTTCTAATATTGTTCCTGTTAAAGTTAATGGTGTTGATTCTGTTGATTTAGAGAATATTAGTTTTGTTGAGACTTCTTATGATGATATTATTGGTAATGTTGTTGTTAAAGATTCTTTGGATTTGTCTATGCGTAAGCTTTTTTTGTATAATTCTGAACGGAAAAATAATCCTGCTCTTGAGAAGATGCAGTTTAAGCAGAATTTTTTGTTGGTTGGTGAGTCTGGTAATGGTAAAGGTATGCTTGCGGCTTATGCTGCGAGTGTTGGTTCTGATTTGGCTAGTAAGCTTGATAAGGATTTAAGGATTGTTTCTATGGAGAATAATTCTAGTTATCAGGACGGTCCTATTCTTAAGTTGTTGAGTTATTTAAAGAATATTTCTAATAGTGATGATTTGTTTCTTGTTATTTTGGATGAGGTTGATTCTGTTTTTTCTTCTAGGGTTGATTATAAGACTCAGAATTATCAGAAAAAATTGGTTACTGAGTTGTTGAAGTTTACTAGTAATTCTGTTGAGTATGTGAATAAAGGTAATTATGTTTTAATTGCTATGACTAATACGCCTAATCAGTTAGATCCTGCTTTTCTTAATCGTTTGAATAAAGGTACTTATTTATGTGAGGGTCCTAAGTCTGTTGATGAGAAAATTTTGCTTGTGAAGAATTTGATTTATAAGTTGGTTCCTGATGATGTTGTTCGTGTTAAGGATTGGAATAAAATTGGTGGTGTTGCGTATGATTTAGGACTTTCTGGTAGGGAGCTTAAGGATTGTGTTGAGAATTTGTTTGAGTCTAGTTGTTTAAATGGTCTTCCTAGTAATATTTATGGTTTGGATTATGATAAGCAGTTATCTTTTTTTAATGATTTTAAAGTTATTGATGATTCTGTTATTCTTGATGGAATTATTAAGACGGGTGAGCGTAGAAAAGTTGATAATTATTTGTTGAGGGGTGGTTATGTTGAGTCTGTTTAATTCTTTGTCTGATGCATTGAAGGATCGGTTAAAGTCTTATGTTGATGTTGATAAGAATGATTCTTCTTTAATTAGTAGGATTAATCAGAAGAAGGATTTTGAGCGTGTTGCTTCTTTGCTTGATTTGGATGTTGTTAAGTCTAGGAAGTTGTCTCTTGATTTTGTTTCTGAAGAGCCTAAAAATGTTTTTCTTGATTTAAGTGATAAAAATAAGGATGATGATTCTGCTGAAGATGTTGTTGATGAGAATAATTTTTCTTTTAGTTTTAAAGAAGATGTTAGTCTTGGTTGTGTTTCTTTTGATGATGTTCTTTCTTATTTTCGTGGTAGGGGCGTGGTTGGCGAGGAATCTTTGTGTTTAAAGATTTTTTTAGCTGCTTCTAATAATTTGTCTTTTGGTGTTGAGGGTTTTAGTGGTTCTGGTAAGACTTTTGTTGTTGATAAGCTTATTGATTTGTTTGATGTTAATGATTTATATCGTCTTGATTTGAGTTCTAAGATGGCTGTTTTTTATGATTCTAAAAATATTAATGGTTTTAGGACTATTTATATTCCTGAGTTGCAAAAGGCTTTGCAAGATACGAAGTCTCCTATTGTTGAGGTTGTTAAGAATCTTACTGAGGGTAAAGATGTTAAGCGAGTTGTTACTGATTATAAAAATAAAGGTAGTAAAGTTTTTAATATTACTAAGGGAAAGTCGGTTATTTATACTCTTGCTTCTGAGAATTATTTTAAGAAGGATGAAGAGCTTAATCGTCGTTTTTTGAGATTTAAAACAAATAGTAGCGAGGAACATTTGGATGATGTTCTTAATAGTAAGTCTTTGAAGCGTCAGGATTTTTCTTTTTTTGAGGATGTTGATTCTTTAAAGTCTAAGTTAAAAAATTATTTTGGTTTTTTGAGGAACTTGGACGTTAAGATTTTTGATCCTTATTGTTCTTATTTGTCTGATTTTTTGCCTAGGACTCAGAAGTCTGTTGGTTATGTTGATCATTATTTTTCTTTGGTTGATGCTGTTACTCGTTTTAATTTTAAGGATAGGTTTTTGTTTAAGTATGGTGATAAAGACGTTGTTGTTTCTGAGTTGGAGGATCATTTCGTTGTTCATAAGCTTTATTATTCTGAGTTCTTGGATACTTTAAGTGGTTTTAGTGAGCGTAATAATTTTGATGATGAATTATTGTTAATTCAGGATTTGAGAAAGAAGTTTGTTGATTGGGACGTTGCATTTAGTAAAGGCTTAGAAGTTAGTAAGAATAATTTAGGTGATAATTTTTATAAGTATGTTTCCAGGCTTAATTCTAATAATTATGTTCATGATATGAAAGAGAAGTATTCTTTTTTGAGTTATTAATTATTTTTTTGAGTTTTTCCATAGTACTTGGAATTGTGCTTTGTAATTGTTTGTTATTGATTCGTTTTGTATTCTTAAAGTTGTGATTTCTTTTGTCCATTCTGTTATTAGTATTTCTTTGTTGCATATTATTGTTGATACGTTGAAATCTTGGTTTTCGCATATTTTTGTTTTTGTTTTTTCGTCGTTTATTTTTTTTATTTTTTTTTCTAATTCTTTTGAGTATATTTGTTTTAGTGGTATGTTTTTTTGTATTCTTGTTTTGTGGAATGGGAATATTCTTGCGCCCAGGAGTTTTATTGCTTTTTCGGGCATTCCTAGAACTAGTATTTCTTCTTCGTGGTTCAGCAATTCGAATAGTTTGTCTATGAATGAGTTTATTCCTTTTATTAGTGTTATTTCTGATGTGTTTTCTGCTAGTTTTTTTGTTAGTATTAATTGCGGTATTATTTTTTTTAGGTTTTCTTCTTTTTCTTTTATTATTCTTATTAGTATGTTTGGGTCTGATGCTTCATAGAATGTTATGTTGTCTTGTTTCATATAGGATACTATTCCTTTGTTTGTTAGTTTTTTTAGAGTATCATAAACATTTGTTCTGTGTAGTTTGGTTTTTTCTGATATGTTTGTTACGGTTGTGCTTCCTAGTTCTAGTAGTGATAAGTATGTTTTTGTTTCGTTATTGGTCATTCCTATGTCTGTTAGTATTTCTTCTGGTTTCATATTTTTTTTAGAAGGGTTTGTTTTTATTTTAATTCTTCTGAGTTTTTTTCGTTGTTTTTTTGTTTTTGTTATTTGTTTTTTCGGTTTTTTCGGTTTTTTTGTTGTATTTTTTTGTACTGCTCATGATTAAATAATTATTTGTGTATTTTTTTGTGTGGAGGTTGATTACTATGAGTAAGCTCGGAAAAATGTTGTTATTTGCGGGGTGTTTCACCGCGGGTTATTTTGTTGGTAAGGGTTTTGTTAATAAGGACGTTGTTTCTTCTAAGTATGAAGTTGTGCAACGGGAAGATAATCATTTTCTTCGTTCTAAAGAGCTTGATAAATCTTATGTTTTGCGTGAGATTAATCGTGAAGTGTACATGGGTGATTTGGAGCATATGATTAATGGCGTAAAGGAAATGGTTAGTTCTTATGATTCTAAGAGGTGATTCGTGTGAGTAATTTAAGGAACGTTGTTAGTGGCTTATTGATTGGTGGCGTTGTTGGTTATTTTGTTGCTAAGAATAATCAGCCTTTGTATACTCTAAGTGAGAAGAATAATATTAATTATTTGTTTTCTAAGAATGTTAAAAAAGCATATGAATTAAATGAATTTAGTGATAATTTTTATCTTGGTGGTGTTGATCATAATCTTAATGGTGTTAGGGATTTGGCTTATTTTCAGGGTTTTTCTTTTAAGGAAAAAGAATTGTTGATTGAAAAACAGAGATGTGATAGTTTAGATATTATTCTTGAGGATTCTTTGGATAAATTGGATAAGCTTAGGAAAATTGATAAGTTAGATGATATTGGTGAAAAGATTAATCAAGGTTATCAGTACTTGCGTTTAAAGATGCGTGATTTAAAGAAAAAAATGTTAGAATGAATTTTTTATTTTTTGAATATTTTTTTTGTTTGATTTTTTATTTTGTTTACTAGTTTTTTTTCTTGGTTCATTATATTATTCATTTGTTTCTCTGTTTTTTTGAGTTTGTCTATTATTATTTCTAATTCTTCGCATTCTCTTGCTAGTTGTGAGTCTATTGACATCTCTGTTTCTAATTCACCTATTAGTTTTTGTATTAATCCTGATGAATCAGGCGGTATTTGTTTTGTGTTTATTGCGTTTTTTAGTTCGTCTGCTATTTGTGTTTTACTTGTTTGATTAATCATGAATTGTTGTTCTAGTTTTTTTACGTTCGTTATTTTTTGTTCGTATTGTTGTTCTAAAGCGATGAATTTTTGTAGTAACTCGTTTAGTTGTTTGTGTATTTGTTGTTCTGATTCTTCTGTTTTGTCTTTGAAGTCTTCTATGTGTTTTATTAGTACTTCTTTTATTGCCGTTATTGCTTGTTTTTCTTCGCCTTCTGATTTTTCTAATATGTTTTTTACTAGGTTTATTCTTCTTACTACTCTTTGTGTGTTTCCTTCTAGTCTTCCTATTGCGTTGCTTAAATCTTTCATGGCGCTGTGTACTAGTGATCTTCCTCGTTCATCATTGACGTAGGATGATTCGCCTATCGTGTCTGATATTTTTTTTAGTTGTGCTACTAGTTTCTTGTTGTTTTCTATGTCTAATTCTACTATTCCTTTTCTTCTGAAGAAAGGTATTCCTGATTTGCCTATTATTTTGTCTAATGCGCTTTTTTCTTTATCTAATGCGCTTATTCCTGTTTTTGCGCTATCGCTTATTTGTCTTGCTTCTCTGTTTACTTCATCTGCATCCGCGGATATTTTATTTGCGTCTGCTAGTGCTTTTGATTGTTCTGACCATCCTCCTTTAAACAAGGCCCATATTGTGTATATTCCTAGGATTAGTACTGCTATCATGCTTAGTGAGGTGAATGTTCCTATTAGTCCTAGTAGGGCTGATAAGAATGGTGTTGAGAATATAATCATTAGTGATACTGCTATGCTGAAAATTTTGTGAGGTCCTTTGCTTGGTGCGTCTCTGAATAAAGGTATTTTTCCAGCTGCTAAAAATATTACTGAGAATGCTATCAAGAAACCTAGTATTAATATCCATAAAGGTCCTGTGTACGCTGCTGAGCTCACTATGTTTGGTATTGTGATTTCTATGCTTATTAATTCGAATATTGATACTATTATTCCGCTTGTGCCTCCTAACATGTCTCCTTGTTGTGCTAGAACTAATTTCGGAGTTAATAATGATAATAGTAAGAGTAATGGTTTGTATTTTTTCATGTTATTGCTCTTTTTATTGTTTTATTTAAATCTTTCTTTTTGTTATTATTATTTAATAGTTACTAAAACGGCAGGTATTGTCCTATTAGTCCTGCTAATAAGTATTCCCATATGTATGGCCCTATTATTAGTAATACTACTATTATTATGACGTGTAACCAGCTTTCGCCGACTCCTCCTTTTCCTGTTATGGATGCTGCTACTTTGATTTTTATCATAGCTATTAGTCCTATGGCTATTCTTGCTCCTAAGTATATTATGAAGTTTCCTGCTAATCCTACTAAGTTTAGTGCCCATGCCACGTTGAAACTTACAAATGTTAATATAAACATTATAGGCATTGTGTGTAGGCCGTGTTGTAGCCAGTGCATTCCGTGTTCGTCTACTGATAAGAAATACAGCTCTATTAATCCTAGTAGTACTCCGAATATGAGTGGTGGTAGTATCATGAATTCTGCCATGAATTTTTTTGCTCCTCTTAGATATTTAAATGTTTTGATTTTTTTCGCATTATTTACTTCATTACTAGTGATTTGATTAGTTCTAAGTACTTATCTTAAAGAATTTAATAATAGTATAATTGATTAAATAAGTTAAAAAAAATTGTTTAATAGAACTTTTTTATTTGATTTGGACTTTTTGTCCTATTGCTTGTCCTGGCATTCCTGTTTCGAATAATACTCTGATTGCTCCTGAGTTTCCGTGTGCGCTTCTTATTTCGCCACTCATTTCTTTTTTTCCTGTGTTGTAGATGACTTTTTTTCCTATCAGTTTTTGTGCTTCTTCTTTTGTTTTTGTTGTTTCTGGTTGGATTATCATCTGATTTGGACTTGTTCTGTGTATTCCTCTTTTGAAGTTAATTATTGTTCCGTTCATTGTTTCTCGGAATCTTGGAGGGTTTATAAATATTACTCTTGGCGTAGAATTAATAGTGTGGTTCTAGACGTTTTTTTTCATTTCTTTTATGATCTTGTTTTTTAGTTTTTCTTTTCCTTTCCAGTCTAGTACTTCTTCGAAGACTTCGTGAAGCATGGTTACAGGGACTATTTTTACTTTTTTTAGCATTTTTTCGTCCACGACTATGTCTTGGACGTTGCTTTTTGGCACTATCACTTTTTCTATGCCTGCTTCTATTGCTGCCTCTATTTTGCTACTTACCCCTCCTATTGGGAGTATTTCTCCTCTTACGCTTAGACTTCCTGTCATGGCATAATTTTGTTTTATTGGTAAGTTGTTTAATGCTGATACTATGCTTAGTGCTACTGCGACGCTTGCACTGTCTCCTTCTACGCCTTCATATGTTTGTAAGAATTGTACGTGTATATCGTATTTATCTCGAATGTCTTTTCCGAAGTATTTCTTAATGATTACTGACACGTTCTTTATGGCTTCTTTCGCTATTTCTCCTAGTTTGCCCGTAGCTATTATTTCTTTTTCTTTGCCTGGTGCGACTTCTGCTTCTATTGGTAGTATTATTCCTGAGTGGCTGTCTCCTTCGCCTATGACTGCTAATCCGTTTACTCGTCCTATTTGTTTTCCTTTTGTGATTATTACTTCGTATTCTTTTTTTCTTTCGATGTATTTGTCCGCGATTTGTTTTTCTAGGCTTCTAGCAATTGTTTTTGCTTCTTTTACGTGTTCCGGAGTCACTATTTTTGCGTTTTCGTCTAGTGCTAGGTCTCCTGCTGCTCTTACTAATCCTCCTAGATCTCTGAGTCTTAGTGTTAGGTGTCCTTTTCTGTTTGCTTTCTTTTTTGCTTCTTCTATTATGTAATCTACTGCTTCTCTTGTGAAATGCGGTATTTTTCCGTCTTTTTTGACTTCTTGCGCGACGAATTTCGCGATGTGGGTTCTGTTTTTTTCTGTGTTTTTCATGGTGTCTGCCATGAATACTTCGTATCCATATCCTCGAATTCTGGATCTTAATGCGGGGTGCATGTGTTTTACTGTTTCCATGTTTCCTGCTGCGATTAGTACGAATTTGCAAGGTACCGGATCGGTTCTTACCATTGCTCCTGCACTTCTTTCGCTTTGTCCTGTGATTGAGAATTTTCCTTCTTGTATCGCTGTTAATAATTCTTGTTGTGTGTTTGGTGCTAATGTTGCGATTTCATCTATGAATAATACTCCTAGGTGTGCTTTATGTATCATTCCTGCTACCACTCTTTCATGTGCAGGTGTTCCTAAGCCTCCTGATTGGAAAGGGTCATGTAATACGTCTCCGAGTAGGGCTCCTGCGTGTGCTCCTGTTGCGTCATAGAAGGGTGCTTGACTTCTGTTGAAGTTGTCCACTATAACTTTTGGTGCGCTGGTTTTGTCGCCCATTTTTTTGTTTAAGTTTAGGAATATAATGAATATTGCTAGGAATGCTATTCCTCCTATGAAGAATGCTGCGAACATTATTGCTCCCGCTGCTGCTCCTAATTTTTCTGTGTAATGGTTTAGTATGAACCATGGTGCTATCATTGCTAGTAGTGCTAGTATTAGTATGATTGTGCTTTGTCCTTGCATTGATTTTAGTCCTTGAGTTTTTGATTCTGTGACTAGTGTTCTTCCTTTTCCTGCTGTTGCTGTTTTTATTATTGGTTGGTTTTCGTCGTTGGGGTTGTGGAAGCTTATTATATCTACTAGTTTTTCTTTTGGTAGTAGTTCCGCCATGGCTAGACCTAGCATGCTTTTTCCTGTTCCGGGTTCTCCTATTAGTAGTACGTGTCTTCTTTGTGTGCTTGCTTTTTTTATTACTCTTATCGCGTCTTCTTGTCCTATGACTTGGTCTATTAGTTTATCGTTTACTTTGAGTTCAGCTGTTGTTTTGAATGAGAATCCGTTTTTTGATGTATTTTTGGTTTTTTTCTTGGTCATGCTCGTCACTTTTTATTCTTTTTCGTAGTTTGTTGTCTTTTTAATAGTTTTCGTTTTCTTCTCTGTGTTTTTTGTGATAATATTTATAAATGATTATTGTTTTCTTGTTTTTGTAGAGAAAAGAAGAGTTGTCTTTTTCAGATTTATTGAAATTGACTAATCCTGCCTAGATGATTGGGAGTGGATGAAAAATAATGTTTAATTCTTTTCAAGAGGTAATAAAAATGAGTTACGATAGTAATAAAGATAGTAAGAATAATAATGTTAAAACTAACAGTGTTAGTAAGAGTGAAGATTTTGATAAGGGTCTTGTTTTTAGGAAGTTTGATAAGACGTTTTTGGTTAAGGATTTGAAGGATAATGATTTTTTTGAGGGGAACGTTAAGATTCTTAGGAAGTCTGTTCCTGGTCCTGTTATTTTTTTGGTGAGTGATGGTACTGGTAGCGTGGATGCTGTTACTAAGAATTCTGATTTTCAAGAGGATGATATTGTTTTTTTGAAGGGTAAGGTTAGTGAGCGCGCGGGTAAGCTTCAGATTGAGATTACTACTATTTTGAAGTCCGATGTTGATTTTGATTCTGTTCTTGATAAGCATAGTGTGCCTGTTCGTACTAATTTCAGTATTAGTTCTGAACGTTTTGATTTAATGAAGCCTCGTTTCTTGGAGATTGCTAAGCGTATTCGTTTGGCTGTTCTTAATAATCAGCCTATTTTTATTAGACATCATAATGATTCTGATGGTATTAATTCTGGTTTGGCTTTGGAGCAGTCAATTCGTGGTTTTATGGGTCGTGTTGGTATTAATCCTGATTATAATCTTTATAGGAGTCCTAGTAAGGCGCCTTTTTATGAGGTCGGTGATGTTTTTAAGGACGTGGTGTTTGCTAAGCGTCTTACTGGTTTTAATCAGAAGAAGCCTTTGATTATTGTGGCTGATAATGGTTCTACGCCTGAGGATGTTTTTGCTTTTAAGACTTTGAAAAGTATGGGTTTTGAGGCTATTGTTATTGATCATCATAATCCTGTTAGTGTTGTTGATGGTGTAACTAGTGTTTGTCCTTTTTTATCTCTTCATTTGAATCCTTACATGTTTGGTTTGGATAGTAAGACTAGTGCTGGTATGCTTTGTTATGAGGTTGCTAGGTTCGTGGATGAAGAATTTGAGAATTCTTTGATGCCTGCTATTGCTGGTATTAGTGATAGGTGTGATATTTCTGAGACTGATGCTTATATTGAGAAGACTGGTCTTGGCAAGGATGTTTTATCTAAGATGGGTGTTGCGATTGATTTTTTGGCTTATCAGATGCGTTTTGATCCTGGTAAAGGTTTATTTGAGGAAGTTTATTTTAATAAGGATTTGGTTGATATGATTAATGAGAAGGTTAGTGAGGGCGCGGAGACTCAATTGCAGAGTACTCTTCCTTATCTTAGGTCTCAGGATATTAACGGTGTTTTGTTTTCTTGGATTGATTTGGAGAAGTATACTCTTCGTTTTACGTATCCTACGCCTGGTAAGGTTATTGGTATGATTCATGATCGTGTGGCTGTTGGTAATGAGCACAAGCCTGTTATTTCTTTTGGGGTTTTGAGTGATATGATTATTATTCGTGCTACTAAGCCTGTTTTGCCTGTTCAGGAAATTTTGAGTACTCTTCAGAAGGAGTTGCCTGAGGCTAACGTGGATGGTGGCGGTCATGAGATGGCTGGTACTATTAAGTTTGTTCAGGCTCATGGTCATGATATTCTTGAGCGTATTAAGGGTATGATTCGTGAGAAAAACCTCGAATGAAAAAGTAATCACTGATTAGTAGCTAAAGATTTATATATTGTTTGTTCTTTTTCTTTTTTTATAAATATTTTAAGAGGCATCAAAAATGGTTTTTTGGAAAACAAAAAATGATTCATTTAATATTAAAGAAGAAATTAAAATTACTCTTTCTGAATTGTTTGAAGAAATGAATAGTAAAGGTTATAATAGAATAAGTGTTAACATCGCTGAGATTTCTAAATAAAGTGCTGATTCTCAAAGACCTGGTGGTTGGATGAATGTTACGCCTTATTATCCTAGTGAATTGTTTGTTTCTGATGAAATTTCATTAATGAAAGATAAAAAGAGTTATCAAATTGCTAGTTTAGTTCTTGGTGGAGTTCCTGGCGTTGTTAATTATCCTAGTTTTGGTTTTGAATGTATTAACAGGATAAGACTTTTTCCTTTATTACCTAATATGGATGATACTTCTCCTTTATATTATGCTTCAACTCCTTCTTTTTATTCTTTAGATGATGCTGTTAATATAATGGTCGATTCTTATTTTTCTTCATCTGAATTAAAAGCAGGGTTTGTTAAAGGCGTTAAAGAATATAATAGGATTACTTCTGAGCTTTTTTCTAAAAACTGCGTTTATGATTCTTTAAAAAAGCTTGAAGAAAAAAATACTTATTCTGATAAGATTTTTGATGATTTGATTCTTAGAACAAAGTAATTTTTTTTAGAAAAGTATTAATACTTTGTTTGTTTTTTTTGTTTTTATGGATGAAGTTGTTGAGTCTTTTAATTTTGATGGTGTTAATCCAGTTGTGAGTATTGATTTGTTGAGTAATATCACGTTTGCTTTAATTATTATGCTTGTTGGTTTCGCTGTTGGTAAACTTGTTGGTATTGCTTTGTTTAAGTTTTTTAATGGTATAGAGCTTAATAAGGGTTTGAAGAAGTTGTTTGTTTTTGGTTTTGATTTTAGTCGTTCTTTTAGTTCTTTTGTTTCTTGGATTATTTATGTGATTAGTGTTGTTTTAGCCTTATTATCTCTTAATATTCTTCGTGAATTATTATTAGTTGTTTTGTTTTTTGTAGGTTTTGTTTTTTTTGGTTCTTTTGTTTTTGGATTGTTTTTTTCTTTGCCTAATTTCTTTGCTGGTTTCATTATTAAGAATAAGTCTTTTGTTAAGGTTAATGATTTTGTTGTTGTTAATACGGTGCGAGGAGAAGTTGTTAGTATTGGTTTTTTTAACACTAAGATTAAGGGTTTGAAAGGAGAAACATTTTTGGTTCCTAATAAATTAATTTTGAGAAAAGCTAAAGTTGTTAAAACTTTATGATAGTGTTTCTAGTAGACTTGTCACGCTCCATATCTGGGTTCTTACGAACATCGGTATGTTTACGTCACTTGATAATTCTTCTAGGTCTGATAATATTTTGTTAACTGTTAATGATAAGTTTTCTTTGTCTGTTTCTTGTAATTCTTGTTTCATTATTTGTATTTTTGATTTGACGTTTTTTGACACTGATGTATCTTCTTGTAGTTCTTCTAGTAAGTCTATTACTTGTTTTACTTCTTTCATTTTTATTTATCTCCTTTTTTTTCTAGTTCTTTTAGTACTTGTTGTTGTAGTTCTTTAAATCTTTTTTCGGTTTTTTCTTCTTGTTCATCGTAAGTTCTTATTCTTGTTTTTAGTAATTCTTTTTTTTCTATTAGTTCTTTTTTTAGTTCTTCAGAATTTTTTTTGAACATGAAGTTCCCTATGATTTTGTATGTTTCTGTACTTACTTCGTTTAGTGCTGATTCTGTTTCTAGTAATTGGTTTTGGAATTTCTTTTTTTGGTTTATTATTTGTTGAATGCTTTGTTCCATTACTGATAATTGGTTTATTTTTTCTTCTGTTGTTATCATTTTTTTAGTGCGTTCTTTGTTTTTTCGTGAACGCTTAATAATTTAGTTATTGTGTTTAGTACGCTTCTTAGCGCGGTTGCGTCTTTTGCTTCTGCTATGAATTTTAATCCTTCTTCGGTAAGTTTTGTTTCGTAGCTTGCTCTTTCGTTTTGAAATTCTTTATCTTCGAATTCAAACAACTTGTTTAGTTCTTCACTGTCTTCTTTTACTGTTATTGTAGCTTTTAGCATTTTTAGATTGCGTCTACAGTGGTGGATATTGATCTTTTTTTGAACATTATTTTTGAACCGCAGTACGGACATCTTATTCTTTTTCTTAGATGATCGTTCGTAAGGGTTTTACTACAACTAAAACAGACATATTCTGACATTTTTTGGACCTCTCAAGAGTTTTTTTTATTCTTTTTTTGAGAAAACTGCTTTATCTACTGTGTATGCTTTGCTTGTGAATACTTTGTCACATTTTCTGCATTCCCAGATTCCTGCTGTTTTCTTTTTTACTTTTTCGGCGCTACAATACGGACACTTGTATGTTTTTTTTGCTAATGCTTCTACTTTTGCTACTTTTTGTTTTACTGTTCTTCCGTATCTAGGTCCGAATCTTTTCGTTGTTAGATTTGTTTTTTTTGCCATTTTTTCCTCGTTGATTAATTGTGAAAATGGGGCCGCCCGGACTTTCAATAACCAATCCAATTGGTTGTTTTTGAACCGGGGGCTTCAGGTCCCAAACCTAAAAGGTTAGCCAAGCTACCCCACGGCCCCTCATGTACTTGAGAATTAGTAATTGCTTTATAAACTTTTCTAGGAGATTTTGTTTCGTTTTTATCGTGCTTAGAGGAGAAACGTCATATTGATTCTTTTTCTTCGTACTTCGTGTGCAGTAATTTATGAGCTTTTTTACCTCCATATTCTCCTATGTATTCTTTGTAGAGCTTTATTACTGATGGGTTTTGATGTGATTTCCTAATTTTTTTGTTTTTGTCTTCTTTTGTTATTGCTTGCATTCTTTGTTTTAGTTGTTCGTCTGATTCATATCTTGGTTGTCCTCCTCCACCTATACATCCTCCGTAGCACGCCATTATTTCTATGAAGTCATATGGGCTTTTTCCTTGTCTGATTTGGTTCATTATTTTTCTTGCTTCTCCTAGTGTGTGAACTACGCACACTTTTATTTCTTGGTTTCCTATTTTGATTGTGGCTTCTTTCGTGGTTTGTAAGCCTCGTACTTCTTTGTATTCTATATTTTTTATGTCTTGTCCTGTTATTAAGTCCGCAGCCGTCCTTAATGCTGCTTCCATTACTCCTCCGCTTCGTCCGAATATTAATCCTGCCCCTGTGCTTTCTCCTAATGGATTGTCAAAGTCAGTGCTTGGTAATTCTTTGAAGTTTATGTTGTGTTGTTTGATTAGTCTTGCTAGTTCCACTGTTGTTAGGACGTAGTCCGCTTCGCCTTGAAATTCTGGTCTGTTTATTTCGTATTTCTTCGCGGTACAAGGCATTATGTCCACTAATATTATGTTTTCTGGTTTTATTTTGTTTTTTTCTGCGTAGTACGTTTTTATTAGTGACGCCATCATTGCCTGCGGGCTTCTGCATGATGACATGTGATTTAGTTGTTCGAAGAAGTATTGTTCCGCGAATTTTATCCACGCTGGGCAACACGTCGTAATCATAGGTAAGTCTTTTTTGTTTTTTAGTCTTTTTGCGAATTCTGTGGCTTCTTCTACTATTGTTATGTCTGCGGCTAGGTCCGTGTCAAATACTTTTTGGAATCCTAGTTCTTTTAGTGCTGTGACCATTTTTCCTGTTACGCTTATTCCTGGTTTCATTCCTAGTAGTTCTCCCAGTGTTGCTCTTATTGATGGCGCGGTTTGGGCTATTAGTATTTTTTCTGATGCTAACGCGTTTGTTACTTCTCTTACGTTGTTTTGTTCGCTTAGTGCTCCTGTCGGACAAGTTATTACGCATTGTCCACAATTCACGCAGTTGCTTTCTTTCATGTTTAATTCGAATGGCGGGGCTACTTTGGTTTGGAATCCTCTGTTTTGTTGTCCTATTGCGTACACTGTTTGTATTTCGTTGCATGTTCTGTAGCATTGTCCGCATAATATGCATTTTGAGTTGTCCCGTTTTATTGAAATGTTTGAATTATCCGGTGTTGATTGTCTTTTTTCTCCTTCAAATCTTACTTCGTTTATCATTAGTTCCTCTGAGTATCTTTGTAGTTTGCAGTTTAGGTTCTGTGAGCAAGAGGTGCAGTCTTTGTTATGGTTTGCTAGTAGGAGTTCTATGTTTATTCTTCTTGATTTTATTACTCTTGGTGTGTGTGTTTTTATGTTCATTCCTTCTCTTACTGGCGTGGTGCATGAAGCGACGAGTTTTGGTGCGTTTTCTATTTCTACCACGCATAATCTGCATGCTCCTGCTGGGTCTAAGTGTTTGTTTCTGCACAGTGTTGGAACTATTATTCCGTTCCTCGTTATTGTGTCTATTATTTTTTCGCCTTCTTTAGCTTCTACTTCTTTTCCGTTTATTGTTATTTTCATTTTTTTTTGGGGTTTAGTGACAACACCTAGCGAGCTGTGTTTTAACAAACACGAATCCTTTAAGCTCGGTGAAACGTCGATGAAAACATCGGTGCGAGCGTGTCACGATTTTAAATTTTCATTTTTTTTTATTTTCTGTCTATTGAGTTGAATGCGCAGGCATGATAGCACGCTCCGCACTTTATACATGTTTCTTGGTTTATTACATGCATTTCTTTTGGTTCTCCTGTGATCGCGTTTACGGGGCAGTGTCTTTTGCAATTACCGCACCCTATGCAGTCTTTGTTTATTTCGTACGTTAATAAGTTGTCACATACTAGTGCTGGGCACTTTTTTTGTTTTATGTGTAAGTCATATTCTTCGTTAAAACTCTTTATGCTTGATAGTACTGGGTTAGCCGCGTTTTGTCCTAATCCGCAGAGTGCTGTGTCTTGTATGAAGTGTGATAATTCTTCTATTTTTTCTAGGTCTTGTGGCGTCGCGATTCCTCTTGTTACTTTTGTTAGTAATTCTAGTAATCTTTTAGATCCTTCTCTGCACGGTGTGCATTTCCCGCAACTTTCTTGTTGTGTAAAGTTTATGAAGAATTTTGCTATGTTCACTATGCATGATTTGTCGTTTGCTACTATGAATCCACCTGATCCTATTATTGTTCCTAGTTCTTGTAGGGTTTCATAATCTAAGGGTGTGTCTAATTTGTTTTTTGGTAAGAATCCTCCTGCTGGTCCTCCTGATAGTAATGCTTTGAATTTTGTGTTATCTATCATTCCTCCGCCAATGCTGTACACTAAGTCTTTTAGTGGTATTCCGAATGGTACTTCTATAACTCCTGTTCTTTTTATTTTTCCTGTTAAGCATATTATTTTTGTTCCTTTGGTTTTTGTTGTTCCTATTTCTGCGTATTTTTCAGGAGTTATTCTCATTATGGTTGTGACGTGTCCCCATGTTCCGACGTTGTTTACTAGTGTTGGTAATCCTCGGAATCCTTTCTGTGCTGGGAACGGCGGTCTAGGGTTTGGTTGTCCTCTTTTTCCTTCTAGTGAATTTATTAGTGCTGATTCTTCTCCGCACACGAATGCTCCTGCGCCTTGTTGTATTTTTAGGTCAAAATTAAATTTTTTTCCTAGGATGTGTTGTCCTAGTAGTCCTTTTTTGTATGCTTCATCTATCGCGTTTTGTAATATTTTGATTGCTAAGGGGTATTCTGCTCTTGTGTATATTATTCCTTCTTCGCATCCTGTGGCGTATGCTCCTATTGTCATTCCTTCTATTATTTTATATGGATCGCTTTCCATTAATGTTCTATTCATGAACGCTCCTGGGTCTCCTTCGTCTCCGTTACAAATTAAGTATTTTTTTCCTTTTTTTTCTGCTAGGAACGACCATTTTAGTCCTGTTGGGAATCCTGCGCCTCCTCTTCCTCTTAGTCCTGATTTTTTTATGTCTTCTACTACTTCTAAAGGTTCTTTGTTTATCGCGTTTTGTAATGCTTGGTATCCTTCTTTTGCTAAGTAGTGTTCTAGTTTGTAAGGGTTTATTGTTCCGCAATTATTCATTACTAATCTTTTTTGTTTTTTGTAAAATTCTAGGTCTTCTAATTCGTGTGCTAAGAATAATTGTTTGTGTTTCTTATTTTGTTTTATTGAATCTATTAGTTCTTGTACGTTTTCTTCTGTGACGTATCCGTAAATCGTTTTTTTTCCGTTGTTTATCACTGTCACGATTGGTTCCGCGTAGCACATCCCTGCGCATCCTGTTTTGTCTACTTCGTAGGGTAAATCTGATTTTTTTAATGCTTCATATACTGGTTGTGCTCCTGCAGATATTCCGCACGTGGCTAAGCCTATGGTTATTCTGTTCTTCTCTAGGTCTGTTTTGCCTTTTTTTCTTAGTTCTTCTAATTTTATTGTTGGGTGAATCATTTTGCGTTGTTTATTCTTAGTTCTTGTATTATTTTCTTTGTTTTTTCTTTGTTTTGTTCTCCGTAAACTTTTTGATTTATCATTATCGCGGGTGCTTTCGCGCATGCTCCTATGCAGTTTACTTCTTCTAACGAGAATAATTTGTCCTTAGTGGTTTCTCCGCTTTTTATTTTTAGTAATTCTTCTATGCTTTTTAGTAAGCTGTCTGATTTTTTTACGTGACAAGCAGTTCCTCTACACACACATACGTGGTTTTTGCCTGGTTCTTTAAGTTTGAATTGTGAATAAAATGTTAGTACGCCGTATAGGTTTATTGCTGGTATTCCTAGTTCTTTTGATATTTTAATTATTGCTTCTTCGCTTATGTATTTGTTTTTTTCTTGTATTTCTTGTAGTAGTTCTATGATGTTTTTTTCTTGTATTTCTTGTGTGTCTGGATTTTTTTGTATTTCTTCTAGGAATTGTTTTTCTAATTTTTTTAATTCTAGTTTGTTTGGTTTATTGGTTCCTATGTATTTTTTGTATTTTTTGAATGGATTAGATTCGCATCTGAACAAGTAATAATAGTCTTGTTCGTGTATTTTTACTTTTCTTAGAAAAACCATATCGTTTACGCATTGTTTATAGTTTAAAAATGTTTTGTCGTATTATTGAGTGATAAATTTTTTTTTGAATTCGTTTTTTTCTTGTAAAGATTTATAAAGTGTCGCTCTTTTCTTTTTGGTTATGACGTCTGAAGATAAGCCTAAAGTTAAAAAAACTGTTAAGAAAGTTTCTAAAGTGGTTAAGGATAAAATTAAAGATGTTAAAATTGTTAAGGACACTAAGAAAAGTGTTAATATTGTTAAGAATAAATCTGATTTTTTGCAGCCTTCTATTAATATTGGTTTGGTTGGTCACGTTGATCATGGTAAGACTACTTTGACTGAGCGTTTATCTGGTAAGTGGACTGATACTCATTCTGAGGAGATGAAGCGTGGTATCACTATTAAGCTTGGTTATGCTGATACTGTTTTTTATAAGTGTCCTAAGTGTGCTAAGTTCTTGGTTAAGGCTAAGTGTCATGATTGTGGTGGGGTTGATACTGAGGTTGTTAGGAAGGTTAGTTTTGTTGATGCGCCTGGTCACGAGTCTTTGATGGCTACTATGCTTGCTGGTACTACTGTTATGGATGGTGCTATTTTGTTGGTTGCTGCTAATGAGGTTTGTCCTCAGCCTCAGACTCGTGAGCATTTGATGGCTTTGCAGATTTCTGGTATTAAGAATGTTATTATTGCTCAGAATAAGATTGATTTGGTTGATGATGAGCGTGCTTTGAAAAATCATGTTCAGATTCGTGAATTTTTGAAAGGTACTGCTTATGAGGATGCTCCTATTATTCCTTTGAGTGCTCAGCACGGTGCTAATATTCATTTCTTGATTAGTGCTATTGAAGAGAGGATTCCTACGCCTGATAAGGATAAGGATTTGGATCCTTTGTTTTTGATTGCTAGGTCTTTTGATGTTAATAAGCCAGGTAGTGGTCCTGAGAAGCTTACTGGTGGTATTCTTGGTGGTGCTTTGGTTCAGGGTTCTTTTAAGGTTGGTGATAAATTAGAGATTCGTCCTGGTCGTGTTCTTGAGGAGCATAATCAGTTGGTTACTAAGCCTTTATTTGCTCGTGTTGTTAGTATTACTAGTGGTGGTAGCTCAGTTGATAGTATTAGTCCTGGTGGTTCTATTGGTGTTATGACTTCTCTTGATCCTAGTATTGTTAAGTCTGATAATCTTGTTGGTAACGTCGCAGGTTTTCCTGGTAAGTTGCCTCCTGTTTGGACTTTTTTGAAGTTGGAGATGAATCTTCTTAATAGGGTTGTGGGTAGTCAGCAAGACTTGGAGGTTCAGCCTTTGCGTTCTGGTGAGGTTTTAATGCTTAATGTTAATTCTGCTGCTACTGTTGGTCAGGTTGTTGATCTTGGTAAGAATATTGCTTCTTTGCGTCTTCGTTTGCCTGTTTGTGCTGATGTTGGTGCTAGGGTTAGTGTTAGTCGTAAAGTTGGTAATAGGTTTAGGCTTATTGGTTTCGGTATTATTAAGGAATAATTCTTTTGTGTAGGGGTTGAACACTTTCGGCAAATTTTCATGATTTTTCATAAAGTTTTTAATTGATTGTTTATTGTTCTTGTTGTATGGTTAATAAAAAGCTTGTTGATTCAATTTTGGATAAGGTTTTGGTTGATATTATGCCTAGTTCTGATTCTTTGGTTGTTGTTAATGATTTTGTTAATGAGTTAAATGTTTTGCTTGAGAAAAAAAAGGTTGGTGCTGTCGCGGTTCTTGGTGGTAGTACCGCTAAGGGTACTTTTCTTAAGGATGATTTTGATGCTGATATTTTTGTTAAGTTTGATGTTTCTTTTAAGGGTAAAGATATTTCGGGTTTGCTTGCTAGTGTTTTGAAGGATAATTTCGTGTTTGATCGTGTTCGTGGTTCTAGGGATTATTTTCATGTTCGTCGTGGATTAGTTTTTGAGTTGGTTCCTGTTATTGATGTTTCTCGTATTGAGGATGCTGATAATGTTATTGATATGTCTCCTTTGCATGTTGATTATTTTCTTCGTAAGGGTGCTGGTTTGGAGGATGATGTTCGTTTGTTGAAGCGTTTTATGAAGTCTGCTCGTGTTTATGGTGCGGAGAGTTTCATTAAGGGTTTTAGTGGGCACGTTGTTGATTTGTTGGTTATTAAATATGGTAGTTTTATGAATGTATTAAGGGCTGTTTCTAAGTGGGAGCCTGTTGTTATTATTGATATTGATAAGAAATTAAAGGATCCTTTGTTGGAGCTTGATAAGGCTAAGGTTTCTGGTCCTTTAGTAGTTGTTGATCCTGTTCAGAAGGATAGGAACGCGGCTACTGCTTTAAGTTTTGATTGTTTTTATGATTTTGTGAATCGTTGTAAGTCTTTTTTGGAATCTCCTTCTGAGGATTTTTTTGTTTTGAGGTCTGCTAGGGACGTTGTTTCTCCTAAGAAAGGGGAGTCTTTGTTTGAATTCGTTATTGATCCTCTTAGTGGTAGTGAGGATGTTTCTGGTTCTAAGGTTCTTAAGGTTTTGGATTTTTTGTTTAAGGAATTGAAGAATCGTGATTTTTTGTGTTCTGGTTTTGTTTGGGATTTTGGTTTTCCTTGTAGGGCTTATTTTTGTGTTGAGGATATAAAATTGGATCCTGTTAAGGTTGTTCGTGGTCCTCCTTTGAGTTCTGAGGTTCATTGTTCTGCTTTTAGGGCTAAGCACAAAGTTGTTTTTGATGATGGTAATTTTTTGTTTGCTAAGGTTAATAGGGATTTTGTTTGTGTTTCTTCTTTGTTTGATTTTTTGATTGAGGATTCTTATGTTTTGGAGCGTTGTGTTAGTATCTCTTATAAAAAGATTTGATTTTTTTACTTCTTAGTGGTGCTTTGTGAAAAGTTTTTTATATTTGTTTGATTTTTTCGTGTTTGTCATGGTTGAGTTTAATGAATATTTAATGGATGGTTTTGTTAATAGTAAGGTTTCTTTGTTAGAGCGTTTGGCTAGTAATGGTGAGTATTCTGCTTTGGTTAAGGAACTTGAGTTTGCTGAATTTTATAAGAGGGTTTGTCCTGATTATTTTTTTGTGTATTATGGTGATTTGGATTTTTTTGGTTTGGAGAGTTTTTGTATTGCTAATTTTGATATCAATTATTTAAAGGAAAAACGTGTTGATTCTTTGGAGGATTTGTTTGTTATTTTTGATGGATTGGATGATGTTCATATTAATAATTTTTATATTCCTGATTGTGATAGGGTTGAGCGTAGAGTTTTGGATGTGAAGCAGGAATTGCTTAATTCTTATGTTGATGTTTTAGATTCTTCTTTGAAGCGTTTTTGTTCTTTGGCTGAGAATTCTGATTCTAATAATTTTTATTCTTTGAAGAATAAGTTTAGTAAGTTGACTGTTGAGGTTAAGAGTCCTGTTTTGGTTGATTTTTTTTATAAGTTGGATTTGATTGAGGGTTGTTTTTTTTGATTTTTTAGATTATTTTTGATATTAGTATTCCTGTGATTGTTGCTATTATTAAGTATATGATTGCAGGCATGATTGTTTTTTTTAGTATTTTTATTTCTTGGTTTTTTAGGTTGACTGTTGTTTGTGCCGCTATTATGTTTGTTAGTGATATCATGTTTCCTATTCCTGCGCCGATTACTTGTAATGCTAATACTAGGAATGTGCTTATGCCTATTATTTGTGCTGTTTCTTGTTGGAATGCTCCGAATAATATGTTTGATACTGTTGCGCTTCCTGATAGGAATGATCCGAATGCGCCTATTGTGGGGGATATTATTAGGAAGTTTTTTGTTGTTATTGTTTGTGTTATTGTTGTTAGCATTCCTGGTATGTTTTTGTTGTTGAAGCTTGTTAGTATTAGTATTTGTATTGTTGCTGTTATGAATAGTATTGTTAAGAATGGATTTATTAATTTCTTCGTGGTTTCTTTTAGTATTGGTTTTATGTGTTTGTAGCTGTTTTTTATTATTGTTGTTAGTATCAGTATTGTTATTATGAATATTATTCCTGGGTTGTATAGTGTTAAGTTATGGGTTACTGTTGGTTGTATTGTTATTGTTTTTGATGGTAGTACATATTTTCCTAGTAGTAATAGTGTTGTTAGTATCGCGTAGGGCATTAAGTTTTTTAGTTGTGATTTTTTTTCTTTTATTACGTTTTTTACGTTTTTTGGTACGAATAGTTTTTTCTTTGTTGTATACATTATTATGATGAGTCCTATTATTGGTCCTAGTAGTGAGGGGAATTCTGGTCCTATGTACGTTAATAAGTAGTAGGGTATTAGGAAGCATAGTCCTGCCCATATCGCGTAGGGTATCATTTCTTTAAATTTTTGTATTGGTTGTTTTTCGTAGTAGGTTATTGTTGCTATGATTAGTACTGGTATTATGAGTCCTGCTATTAAGTTTATGAGTCCTGCTGTTTCTGCTACAAACGTTGTTTCTAGTCCTGAGTATCCTATTCTTATAGGGGTTCCTACTGCTCCAAATACTACTGCTGTTGAGTTCCCTATTAGTGCTAGTGTTACTGCTAGTATAGCAGGGAATCCTATTGCTACTAGTAGTGGCGCGGTTATTGCTGCAGGTGTTCCAAATCCCGCTGTTCCTTCTATGAAGCTTCCGAAGAACCATATTATTATTATTGCTTGTATTCTTTTGTCTGTGCTTATTTGTGTTATTTGTTGTTCTATTTTTTTTATTAGCCCTGTTTTTTTTAGGAATTCTAGGAATAGGATTGCTCCTGTTATTATTAGTATTATATCTATTGATATTAGTAGTGCTTTTGTTATTGCTGCTGTTACGTATTCTTGTTTTATTAACCAGTGAGTCGTGCTTATTATTAGTGTGTAAATAAATGTTATTGGTGCTGCTATGTACAAGGGTTTTTTTAGTATTAAGAATATTATTAGTAGTATTATAGGTGTAATTGCTATAATTACTGTGTTCATTTTTGTTCAGGTTTTATTTTGAATATGGTTATTTCGTTTTTTGATCCTAGTCTCATCGGGGGTCCCCACCATCCTGTTCCCGGTGATACGTATAAATAAGAGTTTTGTTTCTTTTTTAGTCCTTTTATTTTTTTGTAAAAGAATCTTAGTATTAAGTTCAAAGGAAATATTTGGCCTGCGTGGGTGTGTCCTGTTAGCATTAAATCTATTTTTTTTCTTGCTTGTTTGAATCCTATTGGTCTGTGAAATAGTAGTACGTTGTATTCTTTTGGGTTCGTGTTTATTTTGTTTAATTCTAGAATCATTTTTCTTTTTTTGTCTGTGTCATTTATGCCTATTATGTTTATTTCTTGTTTCTTGATTTTTTGATTTTCTAGTATTTTTATGTTTGATTTTCTTAGTAGTTCTTTTACTGTTTTTATTCCTGTCATTTCTTCGTGGTTTCCTAGTACCATGTATGTTTCTGATTTTATTTTTCTTAGTACGTCAAAATAGTTTTTTTCGTATTTGTGTTTTCCATCTATTAGGTCCCCTGTTATTACTGTTATGTCTGGTTTTTCTTCGTTTATTTTTTGTATTATTCTTTCTAGGAAGTTTTTTTTGTGTGTTGCGCCTATGTGTATGTCTGATACTTGTATTAGCGTTATTGGTTTTTTTATTTTGTTTGTTGTTATGTTTATTGTTTTTTTGTGTGTGTATGTAGCGTTTATTAGTGCGTATATTGTTATTGCCGTTATTGTTATGAACGTTAGTATTATTCTTTGTTCAGGTATTATTATTTTTAGGAATAGTAGTAGTTCTACTAGTACTAGTATTATGAATGCTATTGCGACTATTCCTAGCCACGTTGATCCTATGATGTTTATTGTTTTTGCTAATACATTGTTTGAGTATCTTATTGCTGCTGCTCCTAATACGTAGGAGAATGACATTATTATTAGTATTATGCTGAACCAAGTGTTTTTTGGTATTTCTAAGAAATAGTATATTTCTGATATTATAAAATAATTTAGTAATAAGTATAGGGTTATGAACATTATTAGTTTTGTTACTAAGTGTTCTTGTTTGTTTTCTGGCTGGGTTATTGTTGTTTCTTGGTGCTTCATTTTTTGTTCACATCATTAAAGGTAACCAGTTTCCTAGTATTAGTATTATTATGTATGCTATTAGGAAGCTTGGTACGAATGGTATTCCTTGTTTTATTATTATGTTTTTTATTCCTTTTTGTTTTAAGTATTGTATTTCTTGTGTTGTTAGTCCTGTTTTGCTTGGTTTTATTGTTTTTTGTTTGAATTTAAATTCTTGTGGTGTCCAGTCTCCTTCTGTTACTTGGTTTATGTTTGTTTTTTTTATTAGTGCTGTTTTTTCTATTGCTTTTAATATGTTCTTTGAGTAGAGCATCATCGTTATTAGCAATATTAATATGTAGCTCATTGTTATTAGTTGAGTGTTTATTTTTAGTATTAGCCCTATTATTATCAACGTAGTTGTTATTATTAGTATTATTTTTGTTATTTTATTTTTGTTCTTGTTGTTTTTTGTTATTGTGCAGTATTCTTTTTTGAATGATTCATAATTTTTTATTGTTAAGACTATCATCCACGTTAATCCGTATATTGCTCCTACTAGTAACGAAGTTATTATGAATACTAGGAATAATGGTATTGTTTTTGTTATTAGTAAAGGGTTTATCCCCATTATTGTTCCTATTCCTATTATTAGTTTTGCGTCTCCTCCTCCCCATTGTCCTGTGTAATAAAATAATGCACCTATTGCGTATCCTGTTATTAGTCCTGTGACTGCGTTTAATAGGTAAGTGATTGTTTGATTGTGTATTGATAATGCTATGCTTATTATTAGTCCTAGTGCTATTAACGAGAAGTTAAGAGTATCTGGTACTTCTCTTTTTTTTAGGTCCGTGATTGTTCCTAGAATTAGTGCTCCTAGTATGATTGTTTGTTGTATCATTATTATCTATTTTTTTGTGTGTTTATTTAAATATTTTGTTTGTTTATTTTTGTTGGGTTGGGGGAAAGATTTATTAATTATGAATTTTAATTGTTTTTTATGAGTATCTTGGATGATATTAAAGTCAGAGCTAGGGAGTCTCCTAAGAGGATTGTTTTTCCTGAGGGTGATGATGTTCGTGTTCTGAGGGCTTGTAGGATTATTCGTGATGAAAATATTGGTTTTCCTGTTATTCTTCGTGGTTCTAAGGCGAAGATTTTGTTGGAGAAAAATAATATTTCTTGTGATGGTTTAGAGTTGGTTGATGAATCTATTATTGATTTGGGTTCTTATGTTTCTTTGCTTGTTGAGAAGCGTAAGCATAAATCTTTGAGTGCTGAGGATGCTAAGTCTTTGGTTAAAGATGTTAATTATCTTGGTGTTTTGATGGTTGAGTCTGGTTTTGTTGATTGTATGATTTCTGGTGCTGTTCATCCTACTGCTTCTGTTCTTAGGCCTGCTTTGCAGATTATTAAGACTAAGCCAGGCGTTAATACTGCTTCTAGTTTTTTTATTGTTTGTAAGGATGATTTGACTTATTTTTTTAGTGATTGTGCTTTTGTTATTAATCCTGATGAGAATGAGCTTTGTGATATTGCTTTGAGTACTGCGCGTAGTGCTGAAACTTTAGGGTTTTCGCCTAGGGTTGCTTTGCTTAGTTTTTCTACTAAGGGTAGCGCGGAGCATGAGTCTTTGATTAAGATTAGGAATGCTTTGAGTCTTATTAAGGAGAAAAATCCTGGTTTGGTTGTTGATGGCGAGTTACAGCTTGATTCTGCTATTGTTCCTGATGTTGCTAAGTTGAAATGTGGTGATTCTGTTATTAAGGGTGATGCTAACGTGTTAGTTTTTCCTGATCTTAATTCTGGTAATATTGGTTATAAGTTGGTTGAGCGTTTAGGTGGTTTCATGGCTATTGGTCCTATTGTTCAGGGTCTTAGGAAGCCCGTTAATGATCTTAGTAGGGGTTGTGGCGTGGATGATATTGTTCGTGTCGCGATGATTACTGTTGTTGAGGTTGGTAAATGAATGTTCTTGTGATTAATTGCGGTAGTTCTAGTGTTAAGTTTAAGGTTATTAATTCTGTTTCTAGGGATGTTTTGGTTAAGGGTCATGTTGATGGTATTGGTTTGGATTCTTGTGTTTTGAAGTTAAATGGTTCTGAGACTAAGTTGTTTGTTGATACTCATGAGTCTGCTTTGAAAGAAATTTTTAAGGTTGTTGATGTTAATGTTATTGATTGTGTTGGTCATCGAGTTGTTCATGGAGGTCAGAAGTACGTTGATTCTGTGATTATTGATGATGATGTTGTTAAAGCTATTGGGGACTTATGTGATCTTGCTCCTTTGCATAATCCTGCTAATCTTCAAGGTATTAAAGCTTGTATGAGTCTTCTTAAGGGTAAGAAACAAGTGGCTGTTTTTGATACTTCTTTTCATCAGTCTATGGCTAAGGATGCTTTTCTTTATGGTGTTCCTTTAGAGTTGTATGAATCTTTTAGTGTTAGAAAGTATGGTTTTCATGGTATTTCTCATAGTTATTTGTATGGTGAAGTTAAAAGAGTTTTAGGTAGGGATATTAATGTTATTAGTTGTCATCTTGGTAATGGTGCTAGTGTTGCTTGTATTAATCAAGGAAGAGTTGTTGATACCAGCATGGGTTTTACTCCTCTTGATGGCTTAGTAATGGGTACTAGGAGTGGCGGTGTTGATCCTGGTTTGCTTATTTATTTGCAGAAAATTAAGGATTTAGGTCCTGATGAGCTTTGTGATTTTCTTAATAAGGAGTCTGGTTTGAAGGGTATTTGTGGTTTTTCTGATGTTCGTGTTATTCATGAGAAAGCTGAATTGGGTGATGAGCGTTGCGGGCTCGCGCTTGATGTTTTTGTGTGGCGTTTAAAGCATTTTATTGGTGCTTATCTTGGTTTGATGCGTGATAGGACTGATGTTCTCGTGTTTAGTGCGGGTATTGGTGAGGGTGCTTTTTATTTGCGTAAGAAGGTTTGTGATGAGCTTAGTCATCTTGGTTTTTGGTTGGATGATGATAAAAATAATAGGCATGATTTGTTTATTTCTAAGGATGATTCTCCTATTAAAATCATGGTTGTTCCTACGGATGAAGAATTGATGATTGCTTTGGAAGCTTTAAAATTAGTTAAATCCACTTCTTAGTATTTATTAATGGTTATTTTTATATATTATTGGTTATTACTTTTTTTTTATGAGTGATGATTATCTTGGTGATTTATGGCGCCTTATTAAGGATCATAGGAATCTTATGATTGGTGAGTACACTGGTCTTAGGGTTTGTGATTTTGATATGCCTCGGCATGTTTTTGAGGATGTTTATAATTCTAGGATTAATCAGCACTTAGTTAAGCATACTTTGATTTTTGGTAGTGTTGAAAAAGCGTTGGATGAATTAGTTAATGCTAATATTAGTTTTCATCATCTTACTTGTGCAGCTGATACTGATCTTTTGAGGAATAACGCGTTGTGTATTCATTATGATTTGAATGATTCTGTTAATCGTTCTTTGGCTTTACCTGGTGTTACTTATGTTCCTACTGAGAAGACCTTTGTTGTTTTTAGAACTATTTTTAAGAAATTTGATTTGAATTTTGAGGCTTACAAAAAAAAGTAGAATAACTATTTTTTAGTGGTTACTAATCGTTATGTTTATATATTCTTTTTGTTCAACTGTTTTTTATGAATATTAATTACGATTCTAATAAATTAAATACTCTTTGGTCTTTGTTGAGGAATCATTCTAATTATCCTGGTAAGCATGTTGGTTTAAAACAAGTTATGTTTCATTTGAACGTGGATGATTTTAGGAAGAAACATTCTAGTAAGATAATTAATGGTTGTGAAAGCATCGTGACGACTAATTTAGATGATGCTATTTCTCGTATTAGCAATAGTAGTATTAATTATTATCATCTTAGTTGCGTTGGTAATATTCTTAATGGGGCTAATTCTGCTGTTTGTGTTCATTTTAAGAATAATAAAGATAATAAGCATTATGCTTTAGCCATACCTGGTACTAATTACATAATTAAATAAAAAAGAGAATAAAAAATAAAGAAAAATAGTTAAGCTTTATTTCCTAGCTTTTTGTAATTTGCCGTTTAGAAGTGCTTCTAGGCTTTGATCGTTTACTTTGATTACTTGCCATCTTACTCCTGGTAAGTCTCCTTTTGCTCTGCCCATGTTACCACCCATGCACTCTACGACTACTTCGTCGTGTTCGTCAACCATTTTTTGAGCTCCGTCTCCTGGTAAGAAAGCTGTTATTTGTCTGCTGTTCTTAACTAGTTGTACACGGACGCATTTTCTCATTGCTGAATTTGGTTGTTTTGCTTCTCTTTGTACTTTTTCTAGTACTATTCCTGAAGCTTGACTTGAGCCTTCTAATGGGTCTGATTTCTCTTTTAAGCCGAGTTTTTTAGCGTACCATTTGTATTTCTTTTTCTGTTCAGTTCTTCTCTTAATTAGTTTTGTTCCTGCGTTTATTCCTGATGCTTTTTTACTCATTGTTATCACACTACTTTTATTTCTTTTATTTCCTCAAAGTATTTTTTTACTATGTCTTCATAGTTTCTAAGGTTTTGGGCTCTTGCACCAATCATTAATCCTTTTGTTTTGGTGTCTGTTCCCTTAATCGTGATTATTCCTTCAATCATGTTTATGTCTTCCATTTTTAATGGATGCATAATGTTTTTAACGAAATCTAAAACATTAGGATTAAATTCCACTATTTTAATGTTTCTATTAGTTGCTTTGACGAGTTTTTGAACGTTTTCTTTTTTATCTCCGAGTGCTTTTCTTAGTTCTCCGTGTTGTACGATGAAATACAATTTGTCTTTGTTCGTGAAGCAGTCTTTTAGTTTTGCTCTCGTTATTTTTTCGAACATAGTCATTATTTGCAGTGTTTGCACATCGTATTTAGTCTTCATTTTTGGAGTCCTATTACTGCTATTGAAAATGGTTTTCTGCAAAAAGTTCCTAGTTCGTCGTTATTTATTTTTAAAACTTCTAGTTCTGTTTTGTTTAATTCAGCGTACCTAGTTATGTCTTCTTTTGTTTCTTCGTCTAAGTTCTTAGCTATGAATACTTTTTGTAGTTCTCCTTTTTTTAGGAGCTTCATTGTTCTTTCTTTTCCTATTATTAGTTTTTCTGATTCTAATAGTTTTTTTAATTCGTTCATTCGTTCACCTTTCTAATTATTATTTTTTCTTTTTTGCTTTAACCAATAATCCAGGCAATCCTGTTCCTACTGGTACTGGCTGATTTATCATGACGTTTTCTATGACGCTATTAAGAGGATCTGATTCTCCCGCTAAGCACGCATTAATCATATGATTTATCGGAGTTTCAAAGGATGCTCTTGCTAGCACGGATGGTTTTTCTTTTACTATTCCGTACCTGTTTATTCCTAGTAATTTCCCTGACATACACATAGCATCTGCAACTAACATGATGTGTCTTACATTAACATTTAATCCTTGTGCTTCGATAACTTTCATTAATTCATCAATGACTAGTTGCCTAGCTGCTTCTATTCCTAAGAATTCTTCTACTTCATATAAATTATTCGTATAAGTTCTTGTTTCATCTATGAATTCTAGTTTTAGTATTTCTTTCAGATTAGATCCTGCAGTCATTAAAATGAATTCTCCGTTTTTCTTTACAGGCAGTACTTGTTTGATTCCTTTTACGCCGTGAATACTCGTGGTTTTTATTTTTTCTTTTAATTTGTACAAAGTTATTATGTCTTTGTCTTTCCCTGTTTGTTTCACGATTATGTCATTGTTTTTTGATTCGAAATCAAATGATTTGTATGACTTTTTTAGTACCGCTACTACTTTAGCAGAAGTCATTTTTAACAAGTTCATTTTTTCTTCTTTTAAGCTTATAATCATGTTTGCTTCCGCGATGTTTATTGTTACTTCTTTTATGAACTCGTTCATTGTTAATTCTTTAATTGATTCTGCTAATATCTTAATGTCTTTTCCTTCAGAGTATGGTTTTTTTAGGTAAATAGTCATCATCTCCGTAGAAATAGTTTTTCTTCCATCCAGTACTTCTATTAATCTAGGAAGACCTGTAGTGACGTTCATCTCAGCTACACCTGCGAAGTGAAAAGTGTTAAGAGTCATCTGAGTACCTGGTTCTCCTATTGATTCCGCGCTTATTACCCCTACGCATTCTCCTGGTGCTGAAACAGACTTTAAGTATTCGTGTTCTACGTTCTTCATTATTTTTTGTAGTCTGTCTTTTTTGCAGTCTTTTGGTAAGTTTTGTTCTACTTCCTCCAAGATTGATAAGGGTAGTCTATCTTCGTATTCTTTGAATATGCTTTTTAAATCACTCATTCTTATTCACCTTTTCTCTTATTTGGTTGATTCTATTATTGATTTAACGTTTATTTTTCCGCCTTCAGTTTTTGATACGTCTAATCCGTCTTCTCCATAATTAAATTGTACGATTTTTCTTGATGCATCTCTTACTGTGAAATCGTATTCTATTTTTAAGTCTTGCATCGCGTTCGCTAATCTTCTGTATAAATAACCTGACTTAGGCGTTCTTAGAGCGGTATCCATTAAGCTGTCTCTTCCTGTCATTGCCATGAAGAACATCTCGTGTGGTTTTAATCCGTCTTTGAATCCTCCTTTTATGAATCCTCTTGGGACCGCGCTCAGATCTCCTTTCTTGAAGCAAGATAATGATCTGTCTTTGTAGCCTTTGTCGATTCTTCCACCTCTTAGCGCTTGTTGTCCTACGCAAGCAGCCATTTGAGCTAAGTTAATTATATTTCCTCTTGCTCCGCTTCTTATCATGTGCATAGTGTTACTGTTTTGTTTCGCTGTTTCTTCCACTATGTTTCCTGATTCATTTCTTGCTTTGCTTAGTCTCTCAATTATTCTTAGTTCTATTGTTTCTTCAACGGATCTGCCAGGTAATAATTCTAGTGTTCCTTCACTATATTGTTTAATGAACTTATCCACGTCTTTTTGTGCTTCTGTTATTATCTGACTAACTCTTATTTGTGCTTCTTCACTTAGATCCATGTCTGATATCTTAGATGTAAATCCTCTTTTTAGTAGCATTTCTGCTCCTAATCCGTTGATTAATCTTAGTAATCTTACTATTTCTTTCTCTCCATATTTTTGGTGCAATTTTCTTAATAATAGTCCTGATCCTTGACCAAGATTAGCAGAGTCCATCACTCCTGATATTAGTTTTCCTTTCTCAATTTTCACGACTGCGTCAGGATCCTCAGGGTTCTTTGATGCTATTTTTGATTTTCCTACGAAGTCAAAATCGTCAGGTATCACCACTGAGAATACTTCTTTCCCTGTTACTACTTTCTTGTTTGGTAACTTAGAGAAATCTTCTATTCCCGCGCTTGCTAATAAGTCTATTGCGTCTTCGCGTTTCATTTCGTATCCTTTTCTTGTTAGTAAATAATTACCTGTTATGCTGTCTTGGATGCACGCAATGATGCTTAAACCATACCTAGGACTTATTATTTGTGTTTGTACTTCCATTAATGTTTCTGCTTCTGCTCTTGCTTCTTCTGTTTGAGGAATATGAATATTCATCTCGTCCCCGTCGAAGTCAGCGTTGTATGGTGCACAAACAGCAGGATTAAGTCTTAGTGTTAGTCCCGGTAGTACTTTTACTTTATGACACATCATACTCATTCTATGCAGGCTTGGTTGCCTGTTGAATAGTGCTATGTCTCCATCCATTAAGTGTCTTTCAACTATGAATCCTGGTTGGATTTCTTCCAGTAATTGTTCTTTTGTTTCATTAGTTATGCGTTTTCTTTTTCCGTCAGGTCTTAAAACGTAGTTAGCTCCTGGGTAATCTTCATTTCCTCTTTCTACGAATCCTTTTAAGTATTCTATGTTCCACTCAGTGACTCTTTCTGGAACTGATAATTTCTTTGCTATAATACTTGGTACTCCTACTTCGTTTATGTCTAGTTTAGGATCTGGACTGATAACTGTTCTAGCTGAGAAATTCGTTCTTTTTCCTGCTAGGTTCTTACGAATTCTTCCTTCTTTGCTTTTTATTCTTGATGATAACGTTTTTAATGGTTGATTTGATCTGTGTCTCGCAGGAGGTAGATTCGCTACTTCGTTATCGAAGAACGTTGTTACGTGATATTGTAATAAATCCCATAAGTCTTCAATGATTATTTCTGGTGCGCCCGCGTTTATGTTTTCAAATAATCTTTGGTTTATACGCACGATGTCTCCTAATTTGTGTGTTAAATCATCTTCGCTTCTTTCTCCGCTTTCTAGTGTGATGCTTGGACGCATTGTTACTGGCGGTATTGGTAACACTGTTAGTATCATCCATTCAGGTCTCGCTATATCAGGTTTTATTCCGAATACTTTTAGGTCTTCATCTGATATTCTTTCTAGTCTTGCTCTTACTTGTATTGGAGATAATCTTCTATCTTCTTCTACGAACGTTGATGGTTTTTCTAGTGATATCTTTGATTGTTTTTCTTTACAGTAAGGACATGTTTGTATTGTTCTTAGATTAGCTATGATTAATTTTATTGCGTCTCTTCTTTCTATTAGTCCTTGTTCTAATGTTATTTTGTCTAATATGTCTGAGTATTGTTTTATTTTTTCTTTTGGTATTAGTATTCTTCCGCAAGCTTTACATGTTGATCTTAATAAATCTAGTATTACTGGAACAAAAGATATGTGAACTACTGGTCTTGCTAGTTCTAAGTATCCGAAGTGCCCAAAGCTTTCTTTTAGTCTTTGTCCGTCTGTTTTACATCTTAGTCCTGGGTCTATTACGCCGAGGCGTACATCCATTAGTCCTCCGTCTACTGGGTATCCTTCTTTGTCGTATAATTCAGGAGTTACTACTTTTGCTTTTGCTACTTTTTCTATCATTTTCGGCGACATTAGGCCGAATTCGATTGATCCGATGTATTTGTATATTGGTTTTTCGTTACTCATTTGATCGCCTCAAAATTTGCTTTTTAGTTTTAGTTTAGGATATAATCCTAGGGACTTAAATTCGTCTATTAGTAGTTTGAACGCGTAGCTAACTTCTATGTCGCTCATCTCTGAGTCCTCGTCATACATAGGCGAGATTGCTCTGTTGTTTTTTCTCGCGTCGTAATAACCTGTTAGTCCTGATTTTTCGCATATTGGTACTACTACTGTGTCTGTGTCGAATCTTTCTTTTAGTGTTAGTGATGCTCCGTGAGCGATGAAGGTGTCTTTCTCCATCTCTCCTAATCTTAGTCCTCCTTCTTTTGCTCTTCCTTCTGTAGGTTGTCTTGTTAGTAGCTGTATTGGTCCTCTTGCTCTGCTGTGTATTTTGTTTGCTACCATGTGTTTTAATTTTAAGTAATATATGTTTCCTACGAAGATTTGTACTTGGTATTGTTCCCCTGTTATTCCGTTGTATAATGTTTCTGAGCCGTCTTCTCTGAATCCTAAGTCTTTTAGTTCTTGTCTTATGTCTCTTTCTTGTTCTGATTCGAACATTGTTCCGTCAACTAGTCTTCCGGATAGCGCAGCTGTTTTTCCTGCTAATAATTCTAGTAGGTGAGAAATAGTCATCCTGCTAGGTATTCCGTACGGACTGAATATTATGTCTGGTCTTACTCCTGTGCTTGTGAATGGAATGTCTTGTTCTGGTACTACTAAGCTTATTACTCCTTTTTGTCCGTGTCTTGATGTGAATTTATCTCCTATTTCTGGTATTCTTTGTTCTCTTAGTCTTACTTGTATTAGTTTGTTTCCTTCTTCGTTCTCTGTTAATGATACGAAGTCCACTATTCCTTTTTCTCCGTGTTTTAGTGCGAGTGATGATTCTCTGTTTGAATCAGTTGCTAAGCTGTATTCTTCCATGCTGCTTAAGAATCTTGGCGGGCTGACTTTTCCTATTATTACGTCGCCTTCGTTCACTTTTGATTCTGGGAATATTATTCCGTCATCTTCTAAGAATCTGTAATCGTGTTCTGATCTGTATCCTCTGACTTCTTTGTCTGGTATTTTTATTTCATCCATTAATCCGCCTGAGTATCTTAGTTCTTCTGATACTATTGGTCTGAAATAACTTGTTCTTCCTAGTCCTCTGTCTATTGAGCCTTTGTTGATTACGATGGAATCCTCCATGTTGTATCCTTTGTAACTCATAACAGCTAGTACTATGTTTTGTCCTGATGGGTGTTTATCATATTTTATTACGTCGTGTAACGCTGTTTGTACTAATGGGTATTGTGGGTAATGTAGTAAGTTAACGTCCATGTCCATTCTTACTGCTAGGTTAGCCGCGTATAGTCCTACTCCTTGTTTTTGATTCTTTGCTCCTTGATTTAAACGTACTCCTTGGTTGTAGTTTCCAAATGGTACTAGTCCCGTGATTAGTCCTAGTACTGATAATGGTGTTACGTCTAAGTGGGTGTGCTCATTTGTTAAGTCTTCTTCAAAGAATGCTATTAATGAGTTTTCTTCTTCTGCTGAATCTAAGTATTCTATTACTCCTGTTTTTATTAGGTCTGACCAAGTAATCTCGTTTTTTTCTAATTGTTTTAGGTGTTTTTCTTCTAGTAATGGTTTTCCTTCTTTTACTACTATTAGTGGCCTAGTTGTTCTTCCACTAGAAGTTTCTATTATTACTTTGTCTTCGTTTGGAACGTGTAATACGTTCACATCTTCTTCTATTTTTCCTGCTCTTCTCGCGAATATTATTTGGTTCACGAAGTCTTCTGGTTCTTTTACTGTTCCTGTGAATTTTCCATCTATGAATACGTCCGTCATTTTACACTCACCGTTTCTAATCCTAGTTCTTTTAATTTTGGTACTAATTCTTCTTCGTTCACTGAGCTTGTTACTTTTGTTAGTAAAGCAAAGTTTTTTCTTAGTCCTATGTTTGTTCCTTCTGGTGTTTCACTCATGCACAATCTTCCTAGATGCGTTGGGTGTAGTGCTCTTGCTTCGAAGTTTTCTTGGCTCGCACTCAGAGGACTTACTACTCTTTGTAATACTGATAATAATTGTATGTAGTTCATTCTTTCTATTCTTTGGCTGATTCCTTTTCTTGCACCTACCCAGTTCCCTGTTGCCATGCTACTGTATATTCTTTGGGTTAATAGTTTCTCTCTGATTATTACTCTTATGCTTGGGAATTTTCCTCTTTTTACGATTCTTTGAAAGTTGTATAACATGTCTCCTATTAGGACTTTGATGTTTACTCTGAACAAGTCCGCTAATAAGTCACCTGCTAGTTTTAGTCTTTTGTTTGCGTAATGATCTTTATCAGGCATAGGTATTTCTTTGTTAGATACTCTTAAGTAGTCTTTTACGTATTTGCACAAGTTTATTGCTTTGTTTCTTCTTGCTTCAGTTGTTAATCCAACATGAGGTAATAAGTACTTGTCCATTATTTCTTTTACTCTTTCTATTCTGATTTCTTTTGATTGTGTTATTCCTATTTCTTTTGCTATGTAGTCTATTGCGTCTTCTTCTGTTTTTATGTCTACGAATTCATACAAGTTTATGAATACTTCTGAGCTAGTTGGTAAATCTATTAGTTTCATTATTTCTTCGTCTTTTAGTATTCCTAGTGCTTTTATTAGAACTGTTACTGGTATTTTTCTTACTCTCGTAAATGAAATGTAGATTATTTCATCTTTTTGTTTCTCGATTTGATGAGGAATCTTGTATGATCCTCTTTCTGAGAATATTTTCCCTGTGAATTGTACTGTTCCTGTTTTTTGTTCTTCTACGATGAAGCGGTTCGCTGCTAAGTCCTCAACTGAAACTATTACTTTTTCTGTTCCGTTTATTATGAAGTATCCTCCTGGGTCGTCAGGGTCTTCTCCTGCTTTTATTAGTTCTTCTCTGTTTTTTCCTTTTAAGTTGCAGTACTTACTTTTTAGCATTATTGGGATGTTTCCTATTTGCGTTGTGAATGATTCTTTTTGTTGTCCGTTGACGTGAGCCGATACTTCTAAGAATGCTGGTGCTGAATATGATAGTTTTCTTAGTCTTGCTTCTGCGGGTAATAGTATTCTTTTTGAGCCGTCTGCTTCTGTTATTTCTGGTTTTTCAACGGTTATTTTTTCTAGTCTTATTTTGAATTCTTCTACGTTCGTTGGTATAATTGTTGGTTCTACTTCTTTGTTTTCTTCTATGATTATTTGTAGTTCTTCATCCATGAATTTGTTAAAAGAATCTATGTCTGCTTGTGCTACTGAGTGTTCTTCGAAGAATTTTCTTATTAAGAGTTTTGACCTAGTCATTTTTATGTCTTGAGCTTGATTATTCATTGATTACACCTCTGTAGAATATTGCTTTTCCCGCTGTTGAGCTTGTTCTTGTTATTTTTATTATGTCGTTTTCTTTTGCTTTTAAGTGTCTTATTGCTGGGTCGTTTCTGATTATTTTTGGTAGTTCTTTTATTGTTATGTTATGATAATCAAAGAGTTCTTGTGCTTCTTTTTCTGTTATTTTTTCGTGCAACGGTATTAAGGAGTGTTTCACATGAGAAGTTTCTTTTGTGTCTGCTCTGGTTTTTTTCTTTGTTCTTACGACTTTTTCAGCTTTTTCTTTTTTTACAGCTGTTTTTTTCACTGTGACTTTTTTAATTGTTTTTTTAGAATTAGTTTCTTTTTCGTTTTTTTTAGCCATTTTAATTTGTTACCCCCTTAAGGTATTTGATTTTGATGAGTCGGACGAGATTTGAACTCGCGACAACTTGGTTAAAAGCCAAGTGCTCTACCAGGCTGAGCTACCGACCCTTAAGCGTTTATTTTTAAAAAAAAGTACAAACGCCCTGGCCGGGATTCGAACCCGGGTCGAAGCCTCGACAGGGCTTCATGATAGGCCAGACTACACCACCAAGGCATCTTTGTTTGTCATTTATTCGTGAATAAAGCACTCCATCTAGCATTATTTGGAAATTTGGTCAATTTATAAACCTTACGTTTTTGTTTATTTAAGAAGAGTCCCTCGGGGGAGACTTTCAGAAACAAATTTTTTTTGTTTTTTTTGAACTCCCAACCTTTCGGTTTCAGCTGACCATGTTTCATTCAACTCCGAGGAGCCGTCTCGTGGTTTCTACAGCCGAACGCTCTACCGTTGAGCTACCGAGGGATACTCTTAGAGAAATAATATTTTTTATAAAGGTTTCCTTTGGTTTTTTGTTGTGTTTGTGTTTTATTCTAACCCCTAAAACGTTATAACTACTAGTAAATGACGAAAGATTTATATATTGTTTGTTATTATTAGTTATTATGAATAAAGTAATGCCTGAAGCTTATCTTTGTAAAGACCTTAAGAACAGGGTTGAGAATCTTAAAAGCTTAGTTAAAAGTACTATGGAGCAAGTTCATAGTAAGTATTCTTTTAAGGATGAAGATATAAGTGATAATAAGTTTCAGGACGAGGTTATTAGGCATATTAAGAAGAGTTTGAAGAGTTCTGATTTTTATCAGCTTGATGCTATCGTTAAGGTTTGGACTGATGCTCGTGGAAGCACTATTAAGAAGTATTTTGATTCTAGAATGGAAGTTGATGAAGGCGTTAATCCTAGACGGTTCTTAAAAGTGGCTACTAAGGGTAATTCTCAGGGTTCTTTAACTCAAGTATTAGAAGAAGATCTTGAGCCTTGGGTTGATTGTGTGAGTAACGTGTTAAAGAAAGCTCATAATCGTAATTTTTTGTCAGGGACTTCTACTAAGAAGCAAGTTCTTTCTCGTTTGAAAACAATGATTGATTATCCTGTTAGCATAAAGGAAACCCCTGTTAATTCTCATGTTTCTGAGGAAGGCATAGAGACTCTTATTCTTAATGAGCCTGATAAGTATTTGCCTAGTAGCGCCGTTAAGATTCTTTCTGAGAATCCTGGATTGGATTGGAAAGACATAGCCATAGTGACTGCTAATGTTCTTGAATATGACGTTGTTTCTAAGAAGACTTCTAAGAAAGCCAGGCTCGAAGGTAGGATTAAGTCTTCGGAAGCTATGAAGCTCGCTAAGTACGTCTCAGGTATAAGAAAGGAGCCTATGTATGATGGTATAGGCGTGATGGAGCTTTGTGAGAGTATTGATGATATTAACAAGCATGTTTCTCAGGCTCTTTTGTTGAAAAGCAACAGGAATCATAATCTTAGTCATCGTTATCCTTTAAGTCTTGATGATAAAAGTATTAGTAAAACGCTTAGGGAGTCTTTTGATGCTTCTGAGGAAGCAGTCGTGGAGTTGCTTAGAACTTCTTACTTAATAGGTAATAACGAGTTGTCTGAGCATAGAGTAAACAAATGCAAAAGTGCTTTGGTGTATGGTACTTGGCTCGATATGAATCTTAAAAGTAATAAGAGCCCTATAGAAGTACAGTTCAAGGATAATCTTGGTTATTTCTTGTACGTTTTTAATAGTCCTTTCGGTCATAATTCTAAGGCTTATAACTCTATGAGGACTAACGAATTGTTTAAGAAAGTGAAAATAAAAAATAAAGAATATAACGTTAACAAAATAGCTGAGTATGTCGCTAACGAGATATTTTTGCCTGCTTTTTTATCTTCTAGGAATTATTCATAAGATGTCTTCAACAGGTTTCTTCTTAGGAACTTCTTGTTTTTCTTGCTTAGTTAAGTCAACGCCTAGTTCTTTTAATGCGCCTATGTGCATCTGCATTAATTGTTCAACTATGCTAAGGATTCTTGCTAGTTCTTCTCTTTCCTTAGAAAGCGTTGATAATGATCCTTTATGAAATCCTATTTGTTCATCTTTAGACATGTTCTTCGTATCCATTAATTATCACCTTTTATTACTTCGTTGTACTTCGTATTTTATAAAGTTTACTTTTAAGTTTTTGTTAATGTCTGAAACTTAAAAAATAAATTACGAGAAGAATTTAAGAAAAAAAAAGAAAAAAAAAGAAAAAAGGTTAAAAACTATTTTGGCTTAATCAATGCTTCTTAGTTAGGAGCGTTGATTGCACTAACTGAAGTTCCAGACACGATAACTTCAACTTCTTTGTTTCCAGCGAACTTAGCTTTGTTAGCTTCAAAGTCAGCTAGAGCAAGTGAAGCTGCTCTTGTGTCTTTACCTTCGTAACCAGCTACTAAGATAGCGTTCTTATCTTCGAACAACTTAATCATAGCTTTATTAGGTTCGAACATATCTGCGATTTCTTCGCTGAATTGTTGTACGCCTAATAGGTTAGCTGCTACTGTGTTAGCGTTTGGTCCACCAACTACTAGCATTGGTACGTTACCAATCATGTTCATAACTTCTCTGTCTAATACTCCAACGTCAGCTGGTGGTATTGCAACGATTTGGTATGCGCCGTCTGTACTTGAAACATGTGTTTGTGTGTCTCTTGTTTTTACTACAACTACTGCTTCAGCTGCTTCATGAGGTATACTCATTGTTAGTCTGTTTCTGTCTAGTTGGTATTCTGGATTATCGATTGTTACACCATATCCTAGCATTAAACCATAGTCTAATCTACCTAGTTGTGTGTTAGGACCATATATTAAATCAGTTCCTTGTGCTTCGCTTAGTTTGTCTCCGAATGTTCGGAAACCACAAATAGCTTCTTCAGTCGTGCCATTTACATTTACTACGAAACTACCCACTGTACAATTACCATTTATTGCAGCACCTGTGTATCCAGCTCCATGAGTAAGATTTACAAACAGAGATTCACTACCAAATTCAAACACTAGTCCTTCTGTATCTACACTAACATTTAATCCTTGGTTTCTCTTCATGTTTATCAAGAAACTGTCAACAGGTGTATCATCCATAAGGATTAAATCTGTACCATCGTCGTAACCCCATAAGAGTTCATCATTGTCTTGATCAATAGCATAGACATATAGTTCATTGGTTTTAACAGTTCCAATTTCGAATACATCACTGCTTGTGTCTGCTGTTAATCTCATAACATACAAGTTAGGAGTTGCTACTGTATCATTACTATTCAATACGAAACTTGTTCTTACGAAGTCGATGTTCAAATCAGTTCTTGCGTTGTCAACATATCCTGAGAATTCTACTGCTACGAATCCTCCTGGTAGTTTCCATTCTTCGCCCATTCCTAATGCAGGCCTGGTTGTTGCACTGTCTGATAATGGATCTTCTCTTAGTTTGTTGTTAACAATCCCAACAGAATTCAAATAGTTATCTGTGAATGATGTAGTCCATAACCATTCTGCTTCTGACATTCTGTCTGATTCTCCTAGTAGCTCTGCTGGTTGTCCATCTTCGATTTCAGATGTGATATCTTCGCCAAGTTTCAATACTACGCCGTTGCTTGCATGTCCTGCTTCAACGAACATTAGCTGATCTACTTTAACTGTGAACCAGTTAGCATTTCTGAATGAGTATTCGTCATTCAAGCTAATAAATCTTGATTCACCGTTTACTATTACTCTAACAGTGTCTTGTGCGATTACATCAACTTTTACAGTTACACCATCAACAGTTACTTCGTCTCCTTGGTTGAAGTATTCTTCAACTGAAGATTCTACTGTGAAAGCACCAGTATCATTGTTGTATTCAGTCACTATGAATTCTCTTCCTAGGAATTCGAATCTTAGTTCTTTGTTTCCTGATCCAAAATCAGAATCATTAACATTTATTTTGCTTGATTCAAATTCTACTCTGTATTCTATAGCGTCTTCCTTAACAACTAAGTAAGGATTTAATCCGAAGTCTTCATTCAAATCTTTAATTGATGTTTTTACCTTCATTTCTTTTTCTGCTAACTCAACTACTTCTTTTACTTTAACGTTGCCACTTCCCCATCTGATTGTTCTATCGTACAATCCTGAAAGGTCTGACTGGTCCAATGGTTCAGCTACTTCTGGGAAAGGTGTGTTTAGACCGTATTCGTCATACCAACCACCTTCTACGGTGATTACTCCGCCGCCTACGCTTACAGGTACTTTAGAATAAGTTTGTAAGCTTGCACCTAGAGCTGCTGCTCCAGCGATGTCTTCAGCTGCTGCTACTGCGCCCACAACTACTTTACCGTTCCATGCGCCGTTCTCGATTAATGGTGCTGGGTAGTTTCCTAAATCAGCCGCCATTGCTCCCATTACAGTTGCACCAAGCATTGTTGCTCCTGTAAGAACAGCGGTTATTTTTTTTACTGTTTTCTTTATGTTCATTTAAACACCTCCGTGTTAAAACATTAACTTTCGTTTTTTGTTTTCAACCGGTATTCTTTTTTTATTTTTTTTTCGCTCATTGTCACCGACGATTTTCTTTTGTCACCCGTGGTTTGCGCTAACCAACAATTGCTTACTGGTTAATTTAAGCCCACGAGCACCAACTTACTCTAGTCGATAATTCGCTGAACGTACAACTCTAGTATCTTATTTTCTTTATAAAGTTTTCGTACAAATAAGGTTTTTTAGAAACAAAAAATCCGTATTACGCCTTAATTCCTAAGAATTCCTAAGAATTAAGCTATTATCACTCTCTAGTTACACTCAGCATTTCAGGGTTTTTTCTTTGTGTTCTCGTCTTTGCTTCGTCGAGGCTTTTTTTAGTGGTTCCTATTAATATATAAGAGCTTGTTTTTTTTGTTTTTTTTACGCAGAATTATTTCATCGATAGGTGTTAAAATTATTCTTTTTTTATTTCTTTTTTGAGTTTATGTCTTAATTCATTAATTTTTTTTTCGTTTAATTTAATAAGAATAGATTTACATTTCACTAAGAACTCCGGTGATTTTTGAATCATCTTATTGTATTGTTCGTCTGGAACAGTTCTGTCTACGTAGTACTGAGAATCAACTCTCGCTTTTAAAGAATCTTCAATAAATCCTAATTCATCTTCTTCAAAGTACTCTTTTAAGAATCTTTTTGCGAATTCGATAGTGCATGAATGAATTTCACATTTCACACCTAATTTCATCAGAACAGCATATAATGAAAAATAAATCGTGTAATACGCCGTGGATATTCTCCAATCTTTAATTATGTTTAGCCTCATCGATTCGAGTGCTTCTTCTGATTTTTTAATGTAAGCTTTTGCCAAATCAGAATTTGGATCGATTAAGTTCAACCCTTCTTTTTTTTCAATACACCACTTTATTTTATTCATCTTTAAAAACCACTTCTATAAATTGTTCTGCATTTAAAAAAACCACGTGGTTTTTTAAAACTTCTTTTATGAGAACGTCTTTCATCATATTTTTCTCAAAATTATTTAAAGGATAACACTTAACACTTATTTCTAAACCTAAATTCTTTGAAACTTTTTTTATTTCTTCATTATTATGACTTCCTACAATAAAGATATCCAAATCAGAACCTTTTTTTTCTAATCCTTTAACGTAACTTCCAAAAATTATACCTATTCCTTTAATATGAGGCGTTATTTTTTCTATTATTTCTTTAATTAAAAGTTTTTTTTCTAAAAAAGCAATTAATTTATATTGTTCTACAAAAACAAGATATCTCTTAGTGAATTCACTCACATTTAATTTAAATATCTTAATTTTACCTTTTGTTTTTGATTCCACAATTCCTTTTTCTTCTAAATCTTCAAGGACGAGTTGCGCCGTTCTCGGACTAATTTTTAACAATTTTCCAACTTCTCTAACATAATACTCTCTTTTAAAATCATTAGTGAATAAAGCTAATACTCTCAAAGTATTCTCCGTGAATCTTAATTTTTCATACATACGTATACTTAATAATACAACCATTATATAAATTTTTTTATTATTTTCATAATTTATCATCATACTTTTTTTAGTCGCGCACTCAATGTTTTTCTGTTTTTTATCCTCAATTTGTTTTCCAAAAAATTTTTAAAACAATCATTATACCTTTTAGATTTGTGTGGGCCCATGGTCTAGCGGCTATGATATCTCCCTTACACGGAGAGGATCCCCGGTTCGAGTCCGGGTGGGCCCATATATCTTTTTTTGTTATTTCTTTTTTTTGAGGGATTGCAAAAAATTGGTTAAGGGGTGTTTTTTGGTGGCAAGGCTTACTAGGCGTGAAGAAACTTCTCCTCGAGCTATCAAGGTCGGTGGAGAAACTAAGTGGATTTGTATGTGTGGTTTAACTAAGAATGAACCATTCTGTGATAACTCTCACGAATTCTGTACTGGGGAAGATGAAGATTCTTTGTATGAATACACTGAGACTGGTGAAAGAATTCTTATCAGTAAGAAAGAAGATGTTAAGATTAGTAACGAAGGTGATCTTCTTAAAAAATTAGAAGATAAAACCAAGAAAGATAATTAATTCTTTTTAATCTTTTTCTTAGTTTTTTTCTTCTCAGAAAAAAAGTGTATGTATATTATTGGTAGTATTCCTGCTGTGTTTAGCACTAGTAAACAAATAAACCATGTTAGTTCTTCGTTTCTCGCGGATTTCCAGAGAGCGATTCCTTTCCAGATTAGCTCCCACACTGCCAACAATAGCACTATTACGTAAAATGTTTGTGTTTCAATCATTCATAACTAATTTTTTTTAGTAGTTAATAAATGTTTTTAAAATAAAGACAAAAAAAGAAAGAAAGGTTATCAATTAATCTACGCGGTAAACATAACCTATCGGGTATGTTGTACTAATTATAAGCCTTATAAATTATATAAATGTTTCTGTTTTTCTTTCGGAGATTTTGCAACCATTAGATTTAAATCAAAAAGTTTTAATTTCTTCCCTAATACTATGTAATTATTTATTAAAGATTTGCCTTCTTCATTTATAAATACGCCATAATCCCCTACTTTAAAATTGTCAGAGTCTTTATTTTTATTAAACATTTTAACTACTGCACAATTTGATGATGCTAAATCTATAAGATTTCTATAAGCAGGAGATCTTTTCATAATTCCTGAGTTGAGTAATTCATCACCTTTAAAAACCCAGTAGACAGGGTGTCTCGCGTAAGAAATTGTATTAATTGATTTTTTTTCTAAAGGAGTTATAAATGGAAGATGTTTATTTGAAATAGGATAAACAAGTACTTTTTCTTTGAATTCCGGCATCAACGGCCTGATATTTTCAAATATTAAAAATTTTTTTTCTTTTTCTAAACGCATATCTAATAAACTTAATAATAAATCCGCTGTTGATATGACTGGATTACAACAATCGCCTGAAGGATATGTTAAAAAATTAAATCCTAATTTTTTTAATCTTTCATAGCCCTCAAAATTACGTCCTTCAAAAAAGTCTAAATGAAAATTAACTGTTTCTGAAGAAAGATAATCGCTTAATCTCCACGCGCAAACAATCGGAAAACAATGAGTTAAATGTTTATTTAACAATTCTTCATAATTCATTGTTGGTTTATTTAATTTAATTTTTTTATCTTTTGAAAGTCTACCATATACTTTTATTTCAGGCACTCTTTTTTTTGAAAAAAGAGTGTAAAACACATGAATCTTTTCTATATGTTTAACTATTTGTTTAGAAAATTCATCAAGTATTTCAAAAGCATTTTCAAAATCTTTAATATCATTATAACAATAATATTGATAATCAGGAATTTTATTAACTTTTTTAAAAGCTTTATTCAAAGCTATTTTGTATGCTTCATCAAATTTAAAAAAATCATCTACTTTTACAGCCACTCCCAATACTGAGTCAAAATATCCTGGTTCACCATTATTTTTAATAACTTGTCTTTTAAATAATCTTGAATCGATACCGATTATACTTACCATTTTATTTCCTTCTTTATAAATTAATAAGTTTTTAATTAATAAATTTTATTGAAAATTATCCACATGTTTTTCGAGAAAATTGTTTTTTTTATGAGCCCGCGAGGATTTGAACCCCGGTTTACCGGTCCGAAGCCGGTCGTACTATCCAGACTATACTACGAGCCCTTGTTCTTGTTGTTACGTTGTTTTTTTTAATAAAAGTTTCTAAAATATTAGAAAAAAATTAAAAAAAAAATTAAAAAAAATGAGTTGAAGAATTATATTTTTGATAAGATTATTTCGATTGTGGATACTCTTACTTCTCTGTCTTCTTGGTTCTTGAATTCTTCTGAGCTTATCCTTATGTCTTTCACAGTTATTTTGTCTTTTAAGAATCTGTTTTGTGCTACTTCTGCGACGTCGACTGCTCTAGCAATGAATTTTCCTCGTGCTTTAATAGTTACTTCTTCTGCGCCTTTAGTCGTGAATTGCACGACTACGCTTGTTACGTAATTCATAAATGGTTTTTGTCCTATGTATATGGAGTGTTCGTCTTCCATAGTTATCACCTTTTAGTTCTTTGTTTCTCTTTTTTTCAACCTAGTTGCGTATCCAGCTATTACGTTTCTTAATTTTTTAGACTTCACGTCTAGTGCGTCTGACGTTGCTTTTTTGTTGGTTGAAAAGTCCGTTGTGAATGTTTCTCCTCTTTCTGAGAACACGCTCTCGGTCGCTGCTTTTAATCTTCTTGGTTTTATTCTCCCCATATTTGTATGCCTCTTCTCAACGTGAAACATTGTTTTGTTTATAAAATTTTTGCAAAAAAACTTTTTTTTAGGGATTATTCTTTTTTTTAGAATAGGTTTGAGAAGAATCTCTCTATTCCGCGAATCATTCTTCTTAAGAAATTAGTTTCTTTTTCTTGGTCTTTTATTTCTCTTTCTATTTTTTCTTTTTCTTCTTCTATTATTTCTTGTTCTTCTTCTAGTATTTCTTGTTCTTCTTCTTCGTGTTCGTCTTCGTATATTTGTCCGTCTACTTTTAATCTTGATGTTTGTTGTACTTCGTAGTCTAAGTCAGGGATTCTCGCCGTCGTCGTTATTATTAGTTCGTTTCTTGTTGGTCTTTCTGGCATTTTTATTTTGTATAAGTATGCTTGTTCGTTTTGTTTTCCTAGCATATTAGTTGTTTTTGATGTTTGTCCAGCTATCATTGTTACTTTTTGGGAGAACGTATCTTTTATTTCTACGTTTCTTAATTGGTTGTCTGCTAAGTTTTGAATTGTTGTTTCTATTATTATTTCTTCTTCTGCTTTAGTTGTTGATCTCGGCGTTAGTTTATGACTTATTTTTAGTAATGGTCCTTTTCCTATTACTTTTAGTGAATCTGTTAGTATCACTGTTTCTTTTTGTCCTGCTTCGTTAGAGAAAGTAATTGTTGCTTTTACTTCGTATGTTTTATCTTCTTCTAGTTGCGGAGGAATAATTTTTTGGTTTAGTAAAGTTATTATGCTTCCTGGCGCGATGTTACTCAGTGTTTCTGTTCCGTTATACAGTGCTGATTCTATTTTTGCTTCTATGTTTCTGAATGATAATGATGCGTGCTCGTTTTTTAGTATTATTTGTAAGTCTGATTCCGAGTTTAGTGATATTTCTTTTCTTGTGAATTGTAGTGATGTTGCTAATCCATCATTTAGTACTTCTATTTTTTCTTCGAAGTTTTCTTCGTATTCATAGTTGTGACTTAGTTGCGTTACTAAATTAAATGTGTATGATCCCGCGAAGAAAGGTCTGTATCTAACTGAGAATACGCGTTCCGTTCTTGCAGGTATTACTACGTTAGTCGCGGAGTGTACTCCGAATCCTGTTCTTGTTAGTCTTTGCATTGGTACGTATTGAAAATTCACAGGTCCTGTTAATATTAATTCTTTTATTTCTAAGTCGTTGGACATGTGTATGTTCTTTACTAGTATCTCAAAAGTTTTTAGTTCCCTGATGTACATGTCTTTTGGATTAGTAATTTTTATTTCGTAAGGTAGTAATCCTTTCACTGTGAAGCTTCCTTTCCTGATGGATACTCCTTCCTTGGTTAAGTCATAGTCTACTCTTTTGTTTCCTTCTGTTTTTATTTCGTAATTGAAAACGTATTCTTTTTCTTCGTTCGGTGATAATGATACTGGTATTGTTAATTTGTTTCCTAAGTAAACAAAGTTCTTTCTGTTAGTTATGTTTATTCCTTCTGGAATCGTGATTTCTAGTTGTGCTCCGCTTAGATGAATGGTTGCGGTGTTCTTAATTGTTATTTTTGCTTCTTGTTCATAATTAGTGAATTTGCTTCCTGTCTCTGATGATTTTATCGTGGCTGAATGTCCTGATGCCGCGTCTGCTTGCGTTATTTTTATGTGTATTCCCGGCATCAATTGTCCTTTATCGTCTATGTTTGGTTTTTTTTCGAAGCTGTAATTTTGATAGCAAAAAGTGTATGATTCGTGGTCTCTGCAACTTCCTAAGCTTATTAAGTTTCTGTACTCATTTTGTCTGAATAAAACGTTTTTGTAGTCTTGGCTTAGTTTTACTTCGTAAATGTCACTTCCTATAATGAATGTTTCGTAGTGTTCGAACCAGTCTTCTTTTATTGTTTTTTGTGCTGATGCTAAGCTCATGCTTAATATTATTAAAGAAATTATTAATAGTATTGTTCCTCTTTTTTTGTTAATCATGTTTTTTTATTTGTTTTTGTTTTTATTTAAATCTTTTCATGTTGCTAAGTATATATTGTGTTTATCTCTTAGTATTTTTATGCTTACTACTCCGTTAATTTTCTTAGGGTTTATCACTGTTATTGTTCTTTCTTGCGCGGTCGCGTAGTACTCGTTTTTGTTTCTCGCATTAGTTATTATTGTTGCTTTGATTATTTGTCCTTTTTTGAATGGCTTAGGAAGTGTTTCGTCGTAATCTATTTGAAAATCTGTTTCTTTTAGCATTAATGGAATTTTTAGTTCTTGTTCTTTTTTTCTTAGGTAATCGTAGAAAGTGTTCCATTCTGCTTGTTGCGTTATGTTTCTTCCTTGTTTGTAGTTCAAATAATTTTGTACTCCTAGGATCGGCGAGTTTTTGTTTTTTATGTTTTTCGCGAATAAGAATAATTCTTCTAAGTCTTCGTTGTGACTTGGTATGTATAACGGGGTGAGCATGATGTCTATTTTTCCTTCGCAGTACTTTATGATTCTTTTTATTTTTTCCACGTCGTAATAAGCGTTTGCTAGCTTTGTTGCTTGTTCAGTGCTTAATGAATGTAATGAAAGATTTATTCTTGTGAGTCCTGCTTCTTTTAATTTATCTATTAATTCTTCATTTAGTAATGTTCCGTTAGTGTTTATGGATACTGTTTCTACGTTGTTTATTTTTTTTATTTCTCTTACTAGTTCTATTATTCTTGGGTACAATAAAGGTTCTCCTTGTGGTCCTATGTTTGCTTCTATTGGTTTCTTTTTTATGCTTGCTAATCTTTTGAACTCTTGTATTAAATAGTTTAGTTCTACTACTAAGTCTTTTTTGTTGTTTATTCCTTCGCTTATTGAGCAAAAAACGCAGTTTAAGTTACACCCTGTTACTGGTTTTACTTCTATTATGTTTGTTCCTCTGTCTATTAATCCGAATTCGTTGCTTCCTATTAGTGGCAGTCCTAGTTCTTCGTTTATTAGTAATGTTTCTTTGTTTCTTAATTTGTTTCTTAATTTTTTTAGTCCTTGATTTATTATTATGCTTAGTTTTTTTTCTGCTTTCTTTTCGTTGTTCACGTACAAGTTCTTGGTTTTTATTTCGTATTCGAATCCTAGTTCTTCTTCTACGTCAAAGTAATAATTATCGTAATACCATATTCTTATTCCCGTATTGGTTTCTTGAAACGTTATGTCTTCGAATTTTATTTCTATCATTTTTATTAGGATTTTTGTGTTGTTTATATTTTTTTACGATTATTAATTAATCTTTAAGCTAATTAAGCGCAGTAAATTAACATATTGCATATATTGATTATACTGAATATACTGAATATGATTGAGTATATTTTTAAATTGTGAGTTATTTCTTTTTTTTATGGTTAAAGTTAGGGTTCAGAAGATTATTTGTAATAATTCTAGTGTTTCTAGGAGGAAAGCTGAGGATTTGATTAGGGAAGGTCGTGTTTTTGTTAATGGTGAAGTAGCTGTTCTGGGTTCTGTTGCTGATCCTTTAGTTGATGAAGTCAGGGTTGATAAAGACGTTGTGCGCGTTGTTAAAAAAGTTTATTTGTTGATGAATAAGCCTGCTGGATTAGTGACTAGTGTTTTTGATCCTAATGAGCGAACCATTATGAGTGTTTTACCTGATAAGTTTAAGGATCTTAATGTGTATCCTGTTGGTAGACTTGATAAGGATACTACTGGTTTGTTAATTCTTACTAATGATGGTGACTTCGCGAATTACGTTATGCATCCGTCTAATAATATTAAGAAGACTTATGATGGGGTGTGTCTTGGTAATTTGTCTAAGAATGACATCGTCGCGTTAAGAACAGGTATTAAATTAGATGAAGGTATTGCTAAATGTGACATCAAGATTATTCCTAGTGTTGAGCAAACTGTTTTTGAAATCGTTCTTGAGACTGGCTGGAACAGGCAGATTCGTAGGATGTTTGATGCTTTGAATCATGAAGTTGTGAGTCTTCGTAGGATTAAGATTGGTGGTTTGTCTTTGGATATTCTTGGTAATAACGTTGTTAAAGAATTTTCTAAGGAAGAGCTTGAGAAAAGATTAAACAATAAGAAATAAATAAAAAAAAAAAAAAAAAAAAAAAAAAAATGAAATTATTAGGTGCTTATTTTTTTAGTTGTTCTTCTAATTCTGTTAATAACAATATCTTGTTATCGTATTCTCTGTTGTCTTTTCTGTCTAATAGCAATCCTTGTATTCCTGCTTTCTCAGCTGCTTCCATGTCGCTATGCACCGAGTCCCCTATCATTAGTATTTCTTCTTTTTCTACTTTTAGATCCTTAGCTATTTTTTCGAATGACTCAGAATTTATTTTTAATAGTCCTGTTTCGAATGATGGGTAAACAGCGTCGAATAACTCTGATAATTGGTGTTTGTGTTCTAATTGTTCGTATGCGAATTGATCTATGTTTGCTAGTAGCACTGTTTTGTATTTCTTTTTTCTTAGTTCTTCTAGTACTGGTTTTACGTCTTCGTACATCTCTGATAATATAACGTTTTTGTTCCACATCCCTATCATTTTTTCATAGACAAAATCAGGTATTCTTAAGTTAAAATCTTTAACTACGTGTTCGAATCCTTGTTTTAATGATTCGAATTTTCGAGTCATGAAGCTATGCTCAAACGCTAACACGAAGTCTGAGAATGACTCTCTCACTCTTAAGAAATATTTTATTTGTCGGCTCGGACTTGGTTTCACTCCTGTTTCGACTATGGTTCCCCATAAATCAAAAACTAATACTTTTTTCTTCATTTCTTTTTCCTCCTTGAAAAAAAGCGTTATGCTTCTTTTTGAACATGAATCCTTTTAAGGATTAACGAATAACTTTTTTTTATTAATTATTTTTATTAATTATTTATCTCTGTGTTCCACTTCGTATTGGTACGCTTTTAACTCTATCTTGTTTTCATCCCTTATTATGTATAATTCTTCCAAGTCATTTATAACAGTGTGTTCACCCGCTAAATAATAAGAAACATTCAATCTTCTTATTCTAACTTTCTCTATGTTTGTAAACTCGTAAATCGTGTGTGGAAAAACACTTGGTGACTTATGCGGATTATTAACGTCAAATAATTTTATTACGAGCACAGGATAATCATCGTTTTGTGAGCCGTACTTCTTACACGGCTTACTGCATATTAATACACTGGTTGTTTTGACTCTTATGTTCTTTTCTTTAGGGTCAATATGCGTCTTCATTCCTTGAAGTATTGTTATTAATTATAAAAAGTTTGTGAATAACTCGTTTTCCTCTAAGATGGACTCTGCGATATCCTCAACACTTGTTTCAGGACCGCAAACTCCTGATGGACTCTGCGGGATTTGAACCCGCGGCCTCACGATCTTTGGACAAAAAAAATTTTTTTTATTCTTTTGTGTGCCAACCGAGCGCTCTACCAGACTGAGCTAAGAGCCCCTACTTATTGCTTAACTTCGGGCTCGACCGAAGGAAGACCCACTCGGCATCAACGGACGAAACCGTTGGAGCTAAGAGCCCCTACTTATTGCTTAACTTCGGGCTCGACCGAAGGAAGACCCACTCGGCATCAACGGACGAAACCGTTGGAGCTAAGAGCCCCTACTTATTGCTTAACTTTGGGCTCGACCGAAGGAAGACCCACTCGGCATCAACGGACGAAACCGTTGGTTGTAAAAGTCGAAGTTTTTATAAAGATTTCTCACTCACTATTGTTTTATGGTTTTTAGTATTGAGCAAAGGGATTTGATGTTTAAGCTCGCGTTGAAGAATGCTGTTAAGCATGATGGTTCTGCTAATCCTAAGGCTTTGATTGGTGGTTTTCTTGGTGAGTTTCCTGATGCGCGTAAGGATATGAAGTCTTTGGTTGTTGAGTTAGGTGTTGTTGCAGGCGAAGTTAATAGTCTTGGTTTGGATGTTCAAAAGGAGAAGCTTCTTGAATTGGAACCTGATGTTTTTGTTAAGAAGGAGAGGAATATTTTTGATTTTCTAGGCATTTCAGAGGGTGAGTTTGTTAAGACCGCGTTTCCTCCTGGTCCTGAGAAGCATCCTCATATTGGTCATGCTAAATCTTTATTATTGAATTATTTGCTTGCTAAACAATACAACGGCGAATTTTGTTTGCGTTTTGAGGATACTAATCCTGATTTGGTTAGGGCTGAGTTTTATGATATTATGTTGAAGGATTTTGGTTGGCTCGGTGTGTCTTGGGATGAGTTGGTTTTTGCTTCTGATTTTATGGATTTGTATTATGAGCATTGTGAATCTTTGTTAAAGGATGATAAGGCGTATGTTTGTTCTTGTAAATCTGAGGATATTAAGGTTCAAAGGGAAACTGGTGTTCCTTGTTCTTGTCGTGGTAATTCGTCTGTTAAGAATCTTGAGTTATGGGATTTGATGAAGACTTCTATGAGTCCTGGTGATGCTACTGTTCGTTTGAAAATTGATTTGTTGCATAAGAATAGTACTATGCGTGATCCTAGTATTTTTCGTGTTAATTTGAATGAACATGCTCGTCATGGTTCTAAGTATAGGGTGTGGCCTAATTATGATTTTCAAAATAGCATCATGGATGGTTATTTTAAGATTACTCATCGTATTAGGAGTAAGGAGTTTGAGATGAGGAATGAGCTTCAAAGATTTATTCAGCGTTTGTTTGGTTATGATGAAACTAAGATTTTTGAGATGGCGAGGTTTAATATTGAGGGTGCTGAAGCGTCTGGTAGGGTTATTCGTGAGATGATTAAGAATAATGAGTTGATTGGTTGGGATGATCCTTCTCTTATTACTCTTTGTGCTCTTCGTCGTAGGGGTTTTCTTCCTAGGGCTATTGAGAATTTCGTTGTTAGTACTGGTATTTCTAAGAGTGAATCTGTTTTGACTTGGGATGATTTGATTGTTCAGAATCGTAGATTATTGGATGAGTCTTCTGATAGGTTTTTCTTTGTTTCTGATCCTGTTAAGTTAGAAGTTGTGGGTGCTCCGAGTAAGAGTTTTGAGTTGAATCTTCATCCTATGCACAGGAAGGGTGGTCGTTTGTTTAATACAAAGGATGTGTTCTTTGTTTCGCGTAAAGATTTTGATTCTTTTAAGAGTGGTGTTTACAGGTTTATTGAATTGTTTAATTTTGAGTTTGACTTTGAAAGTAAGGTGGCTAAGTTCTTGGATGAAGATGTTAAAACGTTTAAGGAAAAAGGTAAGAGTATGCTTCATTATTTGCCTGTTTCAAGCGGTGTTGAAGCTGAGGTTTTAATGCCTGATAAAGAAGTTGTTAAGGGTTTGTGTGAAGAAAACGTAAAGAAAGCGAGAGTTGGTGATGTTGTTCAGTTCGAGCGTTTCGGGTTTTGTCGCTTGGATAAAGTTGAAGGTAATAAATACTTTTTTTGGTTTACTCATTCTTAGGTTTTCGTTTGTTTTTCCGGTTTTTTACTCGTAATCATTATTAAAATAAGACCTGTTCTTTTCAGTGTATGAATGAAGTAGAAATATCTATTAAACAAAAGATTCGCAATATTCGTGGTAAGCAAGTAATGCTTGATTCTGATTTAGCAGAGCTTTATGGTGTGTCCACAACTAGATTAAATGAGCAAGTTAAAAGGAACATTGAGCGTTTTCCAGAGGATTTCATGTTTCAATTAAGTGAATCTGATTTTGAGATTTTGCGGTCGCAAATTGCGACAGCAAATATTAGTTGGATTAAAAAAAGATTTTTACCTTTTGCTTTCACAGAGCAGGGCGTGGCTATGCTTTCTAGTGTTTTGCGTAGTAAAAAAGCTGTTGAGGTTAATGTTAAGATTATGCGTGCTTTTATTGATATGCGTCGTTTTTTATTTCAAAATGTTGATGTTTTTGAGAAATTTCATAGGATTAATCAAAAATTTTTAGCTTATGATGATAATTTTAATAAGATTTTTGAGGCGATGGAACAAAAAAGATTTCCTGTGCGGGGTATTTTTTTTGATGGTCAGGTTTTTGATGCTTTTTTGTTTGTTTCTGATTTGATTAAAAAAGCGAAGTGAGAAATTATTCTTATTGATAATTATGTGGATGAGAACACTTTGAAGTTATTTTCTGATAAAGCAAAGGGTGTTTCAGTGAAGATTTATACTAAGAATTTGTCTAGTAAATTGTTGTTTGCGAAAGATAAATTTAATGAACAATTTGGTGGTTGGGAAATTGTTGAATTTGGTTTAAGTCATGATCGTTTTTTGATTATTAATGGTGATTTGTTTCATTTCGGGGCGAGTTTGAAAGACCTCGGCAAAAAATGGTTTGCTTTCTCTAAGCTTGGTATTGGTTCTGATTTTGTTTTGTCAAGAATTAATTAACTTGATTTTAGTTTTTTTGTAGTTTTTTTTTGAATTGATTTTAGATTGGTTTTTTGTTAGTTTGTTTTTCATCGTAGGTGTATTTCGAGTATGTCTTTGTCTTTTAGGATGTGTTTTAGGCTTTGTTTTTGTCCTGGGAACTTCGCGGATTCTCCCCATATCCTGCAGAATTTGAATTTGCTTATGAAGTCTTTGTGTAGTTTGCTGCATACGTCTCTTACTGTGCTTTTTTTTGCTATTATTAGTGGTATGTCTAGGTCTGGTTCTTTTCCTGGTTCTTTCATGTATATCCTGATGAGGTTTAGTTTTGTGTAGATTAGGTCTTTTAGTTCTTCTATGTGATATTTTTTTTCTGCGCTTATTTTTAGGTCCGCTTTTATTTTTTTTGCGACGCGTTCTGCTTCTTCTTTTGTTACCATGTCTACTTTGTTTAGGATCGTGATTGAGGGTACGAATATTTTGTTTGCTTCTATGCAGTCTATTAGTTGGTCTACGTTTATTTGGCTTCTTATGACTACGTCTGCGTTGTTTATTCTGAATGTTTTTAGTACTTCTTTTATTGTGTCATCGTCTAGTTCTAGTTTCACTGTTTTGCTTATTTTTATTCCGTCTTTGCTGGTTTTTTTTATTTTTACGTCTGGTTTTTCTTGGTTTATTCTGATTCCTGAATCGTTTATTTCTTTTAGGATGGCTTCGTAGTGGTTCGGGTTGTTCACATCTATTAATATTAGGATTAGATCTGCGCTTCTTAGTACTGAGAATACTTCTGTTCCTCTTCCTCGCCCCGTGGCTGCGCCGTGTACGATTCCTGGTACGTCTAGGATTTGTATTTTTGCGTGTTCGTAATCTAGCATTCCTGGTACTGTTGTTAAAGTGGTGAATGCGTATGCGCCTACTTCTGAGTCCGCGTCTGTTAAGTTGTTTAGTAATGTGCTTTTTCCTACGCTTGGGAATCCTAGTAGTACTACTGTGCCGTCGCCTGTTTTTCTTACTGCGAAGCCTTCTCCTCCGCCTCCTCCGCTTCTGCTTGCTTCTTTTTCTTTTAGCTTTGCGAGTTGTGCTTTGTAGATTCCTATGGCTTTTTGGGTTCTTTTGTTGTATTGTGAATTAGCTATTAAGTCTTCTAGTTCTTTTATCTTGTCTTCGTTTCCCACAGTACTTGTGATTTAGAAGTATTATTTAAATCTTGATGTTTATATTCTTTAAAACGTGGTTCGTTATTTTTCTTAAAATATTTGTTTATGAATATTTAAATATTGTTCGGGTTTTCTTTTTTTTATGAAGAAGATGTTTATGTTTTTTATTGGTTTATTTGTTGCTTTGAGTGCTTTCTTCGTTGTTTTACTTGATTATCAGAGTAGTTATGTTTTGATTTCTACTTTGTTCATGGTTGTTTTGGCTATTCCTTGTTATTGTTATTTTGTTAAAGCAACTAAGCGTAAGGGATTAGTTGTTTTGTTGTTGCTTTCTTTTTTTTCTATGTTCATTGAGACTCTTGGTGTTGTTACTGGTTTTCCTTATGGTTTTTTTAATTACACTGATAAGCTTGGTTTTTTTGTTGGTGTTATTCCTTGGACTGTTAGTTTTGGTTGGGTTCCTTTGGTTATTGCTTCTTGGTTTTTGACTGAGGATTTTTTTAATAATAAGTCTTGGATTAATAAGAATAATCGTGATTGGTTTTTGTTGTTAAAAAAAGTCGTTGTTGGTGGTTTTGTTTTAATGGTTTTTGATTTGGTTCTTGATCCTGGTTCTATTAGTATTAATTTTTGGGAGTGGGGTATTAATGGTTTTTATTATGGTATTCCTTTTAGTAATTTCCTTGGATGGATTTTTTCTGGTGCTATAGGTGTTTTAATTATTTATTTGTTTGTTAAAGATAAATTCGGGATGAGTAGTAATGTTTTGTTTAGTGCTTTTTTTGGTAATTTGTTTTGGACCGTGATTGTTATTATGCAAGGCTTTGTTGTTCCTTCAATTATTGGTGTTTCGTTATTGTTTTACTTAGGTCATAAGTTAATGAAGAAATAATTTTTGTGTTAGTCATAGTTCTTTTGGTTCGTTTCTTGTTTTTTGTTTTTCTGATAGTATGACGTCGTCTATTCTTAGTATCATCGTGGCTACTTCTGTTGCGCTGTTTATTGCTTGTGATTTTATTTTTAGTGGTTCTATTACTCCTTCTTGCCAAGAATTCATTAATTCTCCGTTAAATACGTTTATTCCTTCTTCGTTTTTGTTTGCGTCGTGTGCATGTTTTAATTCTGTTAGCACATTTATAGGGTCTAGTCCCGCGTTTTCTGCTAGTGTTTTTGGTATTATTTCGAATGCTTCTGCGAAGCTTTGTACTGCTAGTTGTTCTCTTCCTTTTAAGGTGTGTGCATAAATTTTAAGTTTTTTTGACAGCAGGATCTCTGTGCTTCCTGCGCCTGGTACTGCTTTTTTTGATTGTATCACTGTTGCTACGTCTCCTATTGCGTCTTCAACTGCGCGAGCGGTTTCGTCTGCTACGTGACTCGTTGATCCTTTTATTAGGATTGATAGTGTTCTTGGATTCTTACATTCTTTTACTAGCGTTATGTAATCTTCGCCTGTTCTTACTTGTTCTACTATTCCAGCAGTTCCTATCGTGTTTTCTGCGTCGTCTAAATCACTGATTATTTTTGCGCCTGTTGCTTGGCTTAATTTTTTCATGTCGCTTCTTTTTACTCGTCTAATCGCGTATATTCCTTGTTTTGCTAGGAAGTATTGTGCTAAGTCATCTATTCCTTTTTGGCAAAATAACGTATTTGCTCCTGTTTTTTTTACTTTTTCTACTAGGTTCTTCAGGGTTTTTTCTTCTATGTCTATGAATGATTGCATCATTTCCGGCGTGTTTATTGATATTTTTGTTTCGGAAGCGGTGCTTTTTATTTCTAAAGGCGTATCTAGTAATAGTATTTTCGCGTTTGTTATTTTTGTTGGCATGTCAGGATGTGTTTTTTCTTTATCTATTATTACGCCTCTTATGAGTTCTGATTCTGACGCGTTATTTCCTATTTTTCTTTTTACTGATATGTTGCTTCTTAGATTTGTTTCGTCGCGTGTTGCTAGTTCTAGTAATCCTTCTACTATTATTAGTGATAATTTTTCTTTGTTTTCTTCTGCGCCTTTGCCAGTCATAGCTGTTTCTGCTATTTTTATTAGTGTTTCTTTATCTTCTTTGTTTATTGGTTTTGCTGTTTTTTCTAGTATTCTTAGTGCTTCTTGGTTTGCTAATCTGTATCCTTTCACTATGATTGTTGGATGTATTCCTGAATCTAGTAATTCTTCTGCTTTTTTTAGTAATTCTCCTGCTAGTACCACCGCCGTTGTGGTTCCGTCGCCTACTTCTTCTTCTTGTGTCTTCGCGATTTCTATTACCATCTTCGCTGATGGGTGATCTATGTTCATTTCTTTTAGTATTGTGACTCCGTCGTTTGTTACTGTTATGTTTCCTTCTTCGTCTACTAGCATTTTATCCATGCCTTTTGGTCCTAGTGTTGAGCGCACTGTTTCTGCTATTAATCTCGCTGCTAATATGTTCATTCTTTGTGCGTTTCTTCCTGTGTTTCTTTGTGTGCCTTCTGGTAATATGTATTGTTCGTGATCTTTTTTGTTTGTCATTTTGATTCTTCCTTTTTTTGAGTTCATAATGTTGTATTAGTTTTGGTAATGTATCTTTATATAAAAGCTTTTTTACGAGTTCTTTTTTTTGTTATAATCCAAAAGTATTTAATTGAGTTTTTATTATCTTTTTTTTATTATTTTAAAAAAATTGTTTGAGGTATCTTTATGCATGGTAAATTTTTTTTGGGTAAGTGGGCTTTTATTACTGGTTTAGTTTTGGCTATTATGAGTGGTTTCTTGGTTATTCCTGGTTTGTCTTTGATTCTTTTTCTTTTGGGTATTAGTGTTGGTTTTATGAATATTAAGAAATCTGAGATTACGCAGTACCTGGTTTCTATTATTGCTTTAATAGTGGTTAGTTCAGGTATTATATTGATTGAGCCTTACCTTGGCACTATGGCTACTGGTTTGCTTAAGGGTGTGTTGATGAATTTTAGTGCTTTCGTGTCCGCGTCTGGTTTGGTTATTGCTATTAGGTCTATTTTGATGCTGGGTAGCGAGGAATAATTTTTTTTTGGGGTTCAGGAGTTGTTTATTTTGCTTAAGGAAATTGTTACTGAGGATGGTTCTGTTACTTTTTTTAATGAATTAGTTCAGGATTCTTATCATTCTGTTAGTGGCGCGGAGGAAGAGTCTAGGAAGAAATATGCTGAGTTGGTTGCGAGGTTTCTTCCTGTTAAGGATGAAGTCGTTGTTTATGATGTTTGTTTTGGTCTTGGTTATAATTCCGCTGCTGTTATTGATTTGGTTAAATATAAAGAGTTGAGGTTTTTTTGTTTTGAGAATGATAAAAGTATTCTTGGTAAGGTTGCTTTGTTAAATCCTGGTTTTAGTAGTTATGTTTTTGTTAAGGAGTTTGTTAATAATTTTTTGTTAAGGGAACAAGATTCTTTGGTTAGGGAAGGTTTGTTTTTGAATATGGTTTTTGGTGATTTTACTACTAGGATTCATGATGTTTTGGAGATGGCTGATTTTGTTTTGTTTGATGCTTTTTCTCCTAGTAAGGTTCCTGATTTGTGGTCTTTAAGTGTTTTTAGTTCTTTGTTTGGTAAAATGAATCCTGGTGCGTTGTTGTTTACTTATTCTTGTGCTAAGTTTGTTAGGAATAATCTTGTTAGTGCGGGCTTCGAGGTTTTTGATGGTCCTGTTGTTGGTAGGAAGAGTCCTGGTACTATTGCTAGGAAGCCTTTTTAGTTTTTTTTTATAATGTGAAGTTATTGTTTGTGTATTCTTCTATGTTTTGTGTTTTTATTTTTATTATTTGCATTGATTCTTCGCAGTAGTATTCTTCTTTGTTTATTCTTTGTAGTAGTGGTTGTTCTTCTAGAATTCGTTGTATGTTTTTTTTGATTAGTAGTCTTTTTCTTAGTAGTTTGTTTGTGTCTTGAACTGTATTGTTTATTTCGAAGAACATAAAAAAATAAGAAAATGGTTTGTTTAAAAAGTTCTGCGCGCGTATTTGTCCAGTGTTTATTGGTCTATTTTTACGTCTTCTACGCTTTCGCTTTCTTCTATTACGGCATCTAGTTTATCTTTGAATTCTTGTTCACTGATTATGCCTTTTTCTATTAGTATGTCTAGTAACGTGTTTAGTGCATGATGATTCCCATATACTAAGTCTTCTGTTGCTAGCTCTTCGTATTGTTCGTCCATTGGGTTTTTTTCTTCAGTCATTATTAATCACCTATTTTTTTGGTTTATTGTTTAGCATATAAATTTATCGGATGAAATACTTAGAATTTTCAGTTACTAGGGCAGGACTTTTTTTGAGGTCCTGCTCCGTAGCTGGCAGCAAAAATAATTTTTTTTGAATAGGAAAACCTAGATTAGTTGCTTTTAGCTCCTCTTTGTTTTTTTTTTAATTTTCTTCTTCCCAGAGTTTATCTTTGAAGTATTGTCCTTGTCTTTCTTCGTCGTCTTCGAATACTGTTTCTCTGAATCTTGTCACTGTGGCTCCGCAACCTAGTTTCTTCTGGAACCTTTCTACGTAGATATTCTTCAAACCCCTCACCTTATTATTAGTAATGAGTCTTTGTTTATATTTTTTAATGAAAATAATTATAGAATTATCTTGATACGAATAAGTTGTATTTTTCTTTTCCTTCTAGTTCTTGAACTATTCTTTTTACTATGAGTTTTTCTGGGTCTTGTATTAGTTTTACGCGTTGTTTTAAGTCTTTGAAGTCGCTGAATGGTTTGTCTCTTCTTTCTTCTATTATTTCCATCATGTGTTTTTTTCCTACTCCTGGTAAGAATTCTAGGGTGTGTATCCTCGTGTTTAGTGGTTTTGCTTCGTTGAAGAATTCTATGAATCTTTTTTCTTCTTTATGCACTATGTCTTTCACTGCGTGTTCTAGTTCTGCTTTCGCTGTGCTGGTTAGTTTCGTGTAGGGTATTCTTCCGTTTATGTGGTGTATTTTGTCTCTTTTTGATTGTCCTACGTACACTGTTTCGAATGGTTGTAAGAATATTCCTTTTCTTGGTACTAATTCTAGGATTGTGAAGTTGTTAATCCCAAGAGCTTGAACTATAGGGGTTTTCAAATGGCTCGGACTGTTGTCGTATGAATAGCCGTTTAGCAAAAAGTCTAGAACTATCGCTGTTTCTTCTCTTCTGTTTTGCATCATTTACATCCCCCAATTTACTCATTAGTGATTAGTGAATTTGTTCACATATTTATATATTTTGCCTTTCATGCTTGTATTTGGTAAGAATACGTGTTTCGTTTGCCTGCTGTTTTAAATTTTACTAGATTGGCTTTTCTTAATTTTTTTAAGGACATAGTTACTGATCCTATGCTTGCGTTTATTGATTCGCTTATTTCTTTAGATGTGTACCATCCTTTTTTGTTTTTTACGAGGAAATCGTATACTTCTTGTTGTCCCATATTTTGTTACATTGTGTTATCAATATATAAAGCTTTGCTTGTTTTTCTTGGTTTGGAATGAAAAAATTAATAAAAATCATTATAAATAAGTGTTACAATTAGTTTTTTCATGGTTGTTTGGTGGTTTTTATGAATAAGATTGAGCAGAGAATTATTCAAGCATTGACTTTGAGTAAGAATTCTGATATTTCTACGACTGTTTTGGTTAAGAGTGTTTTTCCTTCTGAGTATGAGGAGTTGGTTTCTTTGATGAATAATCCTCAGCGTGATTTTGAGTTGGTTAAGATTGGTAAGCGGAATAAGGCTCGTCTTCATAGGAAGTTGTTGTATCATTTGAATAAGTTATCTGAGGATGATTTTATTAAGATTACTAGGGTTGTTGGTAAGGGTGAAAAGTTTTTTTGTTTGAATCATGAAAAAATTGTTCTTGATAAGAAGGATTTCGCGGTTAGGCGCGTGGTTGAGAGTATTTCTTCTTTAAAGGATGATGTTCCTTTTTTGTCTGGTATTGAGGAGTACGAGGATGATAGGGTTGTGAAGCGTTTTGATTCTCAGAATTGGCTTACTAAGATTAATTCTTTTGTGTTGGAGTGTTCTCGTTTTCAAAGTATTAAGAAGTTGTATGAAACTCTTAGTGAGTCATATCCTATTTTTAATGACGTTGTTGGTTTGTTGGATTTTCAGGACGTGGTTGATAAGAGTTCTGTTGAGGAGCAGACTAATTTTTTGCGTAAGATTAATATTGATACTAAGGATTATAATAAGTATGTTAATCTTGTTTTTGATTTGACTAAGGTTAGGAATTATGTTAGGTTGAGTGATTTTTTTGATGTTTTTTCTGAGGTTAATCCTGATAAGGTCTTTGTGATTTTTCAGACTAATTCTAAGACTTTGTCTGGTCAGAATCGTTTGATTAGTAGCGTGGTTAAGAATTTTTCTGAGAAGAAGATAAGGGTTAATGTTCAGAATGTTGATTTGCATAAGGCTCCTTATATGATTGGTAGGGCTGGTGCTTATACTTTTGATGAGCAGGATTGGGAGCTTTATTGTTCTAAGGTTCGTGGGAAAACGATTGGTGTTTGTTGTTCTGAGACTAGTATTTATATTGATATTTATCGTTCTTTTAAGGATAAGGTTAATTATTCTGCGTTTCGTGAGTTGATTATGAAGATTGCTCGTGCTTTGTTGTTGGCTACTTCTACTCAGCGTAAGAAATCTGATTCTTTGTTTAGGCCTGTGAATAAGCTTAATCAGGGTTTTCAGAGTAAGTTTTTTAGTTTTTCTTATAATTATATTAGGTTGTGGAATTATGATTTGTTGTTTAGTCAGGAGCAGGATAAGGATTCTGGTTTCGTGATTTTTAATGATTTGTTGATGAGCGCGGTTGATGAGTTGGATGAATTCTGTAAGTCTGAGGAGACTATTTTTAGATCTTGTGGTATTCCTATTCGTTTTAAGATTGTTTTGTCTAGTGCGTTTAGGCGTTTTGATAAGGATTTTTTGAGTCCTAGGATTTATAAGAAGGTTTTGATTAAGAGTTTGTCTGATTATTATTCTGATATTATTGTTAGGGACATTCGTAGGAGAGAGTCTTTGTATAAGGTTTTTAGGGGCGGGGATAGGGTTCGTTTTTTTAGGGATTCTAGGTCTTTGCCTGAGGAGATAATTTCTGAGTTTCATTTTTTGTTAACTAATCATTATTTGCCTTTTTTTACTTATGATTTTAGGTCTTTGAGTGGCGAGGTTACTTTGGATAGTTTTTTTAGGTGATGTTTATGGAGCTTACGAGTAATAGTGCTTTGGATTTGTGGAAGCGCGCGGTTTTGCTTATTAGGGATAATGGTAGAGATTTTACTGATAATGATAGTAGGGTTTGTCGTGAGTTATTTAATCTTGTTTTGAATCTTGAGTGTGTTGATGATTCTGGTGTTGATGAACCTATTAAGACCATGATTGAGTCTAAGAAATGGGTTTATCCTTCTAAGGAGGAGTTGTCTGGTATTATGTTTAAGGAGTTTCAGGCTCCTATTTATGAGTATACTTATGGTGGTAGAATTTTTGGTTTTGGTAATGAGCTTGATCAGATTAATTCTTTTATTATTCCTTTGCTTTCTAGGGATCCTAGTTCTAGGCGCGCAGTTCTTGTTTTTTATGATCCTTGTGAGGATTCTAAGATTGATAATAAGAATACTCCTGGTATTATTTATGTTCAGTTCAGGGTCGTTGATGATAAGCTTAATATGAATTGTCATATTCGTAGTAATGATTTGTTTTTTGGTTGGCCTGCTAATATTTATCAGTTGTTTTGTTTGATGAGCTTTGTTTCTAAGAAGCTTGATTTGAAGAATGGTACTATTACTACTTTTAGTAATTCGGCTCATGTTTTTGTTGATGATTTTTCTGAGGCTGAGGATGTTTTGGGTGTTTGAGGTGGTTTTGTGAAAGTTCCTAAGGAAAAGCCTTTATCGAAGGATGCTGTCATTAAGTTGTTGAGGGAAGAGATTGTTCGGAAGGATGGAGAGATTGAGCGTTTGAGGAAGGAGAATTCTTTGTTGTTGAATGTTACTTATAAGAATGCGAAGCGTAGAGTTGAGGAAATTCACGAGGTTGAGGATGATTAGTTTTGGTTGTTTATTTTTTGTTTGAGTTTTTCGAAGTCTTTTTCTAGTGTTTCTTTTAAGTCGGGGTTGTATAGTGTTGCTGCAGGGTGGTACATAGGCATTATTATTAGTTCGTTTATTTTTTGTGTTTCTCCGTGTAGCTTTGTTATTCCTTGTATTTTGTTCATTCCGTTCGTTGTGAATCCTGCTAGTACGAATTTTGTTGCGTAATTTCCTAGGGTGCAGATTATTTGTGGGTTTATTATTTTTATTTGTTTTATTAGGTAAGGTGTATGATTTTTTATTTCTTCTGTGGTTGGGTTTCTGTTTTTTGGTGGTCTGTATTTTAGGATGTTGGCGATGTACACGTCTTCCATGGTTAGGTCTATTTTTTTTAGTAGTTCGTCTAGTTTTTTTCCTGCGGATCCTACGAAGGGTATTCCTTGTTGGTCTTCTTTTTCTCCAGGTGCTTCTCCTATGAATAATATCTTAGCGTCGGGGTTTCCTTTTCCGAATACTAAGTTAGTGGCTGTTTTTTTTAGTGGGCAGTTCAGGTTTTCTTTTATTTCTTGTTCTATTATTTTTAGTTGTTCTTGTTTTGAATCTTCTCTTAATGTTGTTTGTGTCATTTATTTGTTTTTAGTTGTTGTTATTTTTATTTTTTTGTGTTTTTTAGCTCATTTTAAGTTTTGTAATAATTATTTTGTATGATAGAAAAGTATTTAAACAACTTCGAGAAAGAATTAGTTTATGGATGAAGACCGTGATGATTTCGAGGAAGTGTATGACGATGAGTCTCGTGAGGAATTAGTTGATAATGATCAGATTTCTCCTGAGGAAGAGGCGTTCATGGCTGGTTATGACGAAGTTAAAGAAAAAGTGAAAAAGAACTTTGAGGGCGATGATGCTTACGAGCAGGCTTTTGAAGAGAAAAATGTTAAGGGTAAGCGTAAATAACTTTTTTTTGGGTTCTTTTATGATTCTTTGTTAAATAATACTTTTTTGATTATTGTTTTTCTTTGATTTCTTGTATTATTTGTTCTGTGAATTTGTCTAGTTTTGCTTCTCCGTGTATTACTCCGTCGCGAGTTCTTACGTTGATTGTTTCGTTTTGTTGTTCTTTTTCTCCTAGTACTATTATGTATTTTACTTGTTCTAATTGTGCGTTCCTGATTTTTTTACCCATTGTTTCTGGTTTGTAATCTTTTTCTGTGCGTATTCCTTTTTGTTCTAGGTATTCTATTATTTTATCTGCGTAAATGTTTTGTTTGTCCGTTATTGTTAATACTTTTACTTGTACTGGGCTGAGCCATAGTGGTAGTTTTCCTGCGTAGTGTTCTATTAGTACGCCGATGAATCGTTCTAGTGATCCTAGGATTGCTCTGTGCACCATGATGGGGTAGTGTTTGGTTCCGTCTTCTCCTTCGTATGTTGCTTTGAATCGTTCTGGCATTTGGAAGTCTAGTTGTATTGTTGAGCATTGCCAGTCTCGTCCTAATGCGTCTTTTATGTCGAAGTCTATTTTTGGTCCGTAGAATGCGCCTTCTCCTTCTTTTATTTCATAAATCATGTTTTTGTGGTCTAGTGCTAATTTTAGTGCGCGTTCTGCTTCAGTCCATAATTCTGAGGAGCCCATTGCTTTTTCTGGTTTCGTGCTTAGTTTTATTTTGTATTCGAATTTGAATATTTTTTTGTATATGTACTCTGTGAAGTCTAGTAAGTCTAGTATTTCTTGTTGTAGTTGTTCTTTAGTACAGAAGATGTGTGCGTCGTCTTGTGAGAATCTTCTTACTCTGGTTAGTCCTCCTAGGACTCCTTTTAGTTCGTTTCTGTGTAGGGGTGCGAAGTCAGCTATTTTTAGTGGTAGGTCTCTGTAGCTTCTTGTTATGTTTTTAAATAATATTAGGTGGCTTGGACAATTCATTGGTTTTAATGAGAATTCTCTTTCATCTATGTTTAGTAAAAACATGTTTTCTTTGTAGTGTTCCCAGTGCCCTGAGGTTTCCCATAGTGATTTGTCATATATTAATGGTGTTATGACTTCGTGGTATTTTCTTTTTTTGTATTCTTCTCTTAAAAAGGTTAGTAATTCGTTGTATATGATTGTTCCTTTTGGGTGGAAGAATGCTGCGCCTGGGCTTACGTCATTAAAAAAATATAGGTCTAGGGCTTTTCCTATTTTTCTATGGTCTCTTTTTTCTGCTTCTTCTATTAAGTGTAAGTGTTCTTGTAGTTGTTTTTTTTCTGGGAAGCTTATTCCGTATAATCTTTGTAGTTGTTTGTTTTTTGCGTCTGCTCTCCAGTATGCTCCTGCTATTTTAGTGATTTTGAATGCTTTTATCATTCCTGTTCTGGGAACGTGTGGTCCTCTGCATAAATCTGAGAATTCTCCTTGTTCGTAAACAGTGATTTTATCTTTGTAGTTTTCTTCGTCTAATCCTATGCCTTTTAGTAATTCGAGTTTGTATTTGTTGTCTTTGAATAGTTCTTGTGCTTGTTCTTGTGTTAGTTCTTTTCTTTTCACTGGTAAGTTTTCTTTTACTATTTTGTTCATTTCTTGTTCTATTTTTTCTAGGTCTTCTTGTTTGAATGGTGCGTGATCAATATCGTAGTAGTATCCTTCTTTTACTACTGGTCCTATTGTTAGTTTTGCTTCTGGGAATACGCGTAGTATTGCTTGTGCCATTAAGTGAGCAGACGAGTGTCTGAATACGTCTTGTCCTTCTTCGTCTTCAAAGGTTAAGAATTTGATTGTTCCATTAGTTCGTATTGGTTCATACAAGTCTTTTAGTTCTTCGTTTATTGAGTAACAAATGGTTTTTCTTGCTAGTCCTTCTGATATGTTTTTTACTATTTCTTCTCCTGTTATTCCTTCTTCGTATTTTTTCTTTAATCCATCTGGGAATTCTAGAGTTATTTCTTTAGTCATTTTTTACCTCTTGAAAATATTATTTGTTTTTGATTAATTCGTGTGTTTCTTTTTTTTATAAAGTTTTTTGATTAATCCACACAATAATGTTTTATAACTACTACTAGATGACACAACATTTATATGTTTTTGTTGTTTTACTTTATTAGTTAAATATGTTTTTTTCAAAAAATTATTTAGAGGATTTAGTATTAGTGCCTGTTAGTTCTAATAATAGAGTTGATAATTTTTGTGTTCGTGATGTTTTGTTTTTTTCTGATATTTCTGAAAAAGATTCTTTTAATAAAGAGTCTGTTTACAAAAGTTACGTTAAGGGTTTGTCTCTTGAGCAATATAAGAATCAGGGAAGAATTGTTTCTCTTGATAACAAAGATTATTTTTTGGAATCTGATAGTTTAGTTGAGAGATTAGTTCTTAATAATTTTAGGAAATTCTTTGAAAATACTTGGAATAAAGGTTTTTCTACTGTTGATTCTGATTTTATTAGTTCTAGAAAAAATTTTTATGAAGAATCAAGTGTTTCTTCTTTGCCTGTTTTAAATCTTGTTCTTGATTTAAGCACTGATGAATTATTGGTTTTTGAAGCTAAGCCCGACATGGTTAATTTAGCTAAGTATCTTAGTGATGAACGGCCTGATTTTGAAAAAGTTAAAGCTCTTAATGAGTTATTTGGTTCTCTTAGTGTTATGCATGAGCATAATTACGTTGTTGGTGATCCTACTGCTTTCATCGTTGAGTATTCTGAAGGTAAAGCGTATTTTACTAATCTTAGGTTTGCTAAGAAAACTATTGCTAACGAGGATTTTGCGCGTGATGCTTCTCAATTCATTATTTCTGGTTCTTATAATTCTGGTTTGCCTTTAAAGGATTTTGTTGAGTGTTTTTCTAATAATTATGTTGTTTCTGATGATTTCGTTAGGGGTTTGAGAAGTGTTTCTTATAATGATAGTAAGCCTGTTAATTATTTTTCTGGTTTGGCAAGGAATGTTTTTAGTGGTTTTGTTTTTGGTAAATCTTTTGACGAAGTTAAAAATGAGCGAAGAGAAATCTTGGATTTGCTTTTTGATTAAATTTTTTTAATAGGAATGCCCACGCGGGGACTTGGACTTTTCAGGTTCAAATCACTCTATCAAATCAATCAATCATATAATTTCGCGTTTATTTTATATACTTTGATAAATTTTTTATCAATAGTATGAAAGATATTGATTTAATAAATGAATGGAAAAAAGAAGAAAAAAAGAGCTTCGAAGGATGGGATTTTTCGTATTTAGGTAATCGTTACGATGAAGGATATCCTGATTGGGATTATGAAGGAAATGCGAAGAATTTTATTAAAAATTCTGAATCTGTTTTAGATATGTGCACAGGAGGCGCAGAAGTTTATTGTAAAATTTTATCAACTTTTAAACCGTTTAATGTTAAAGCTATTGAGAAATATGAACCAAATGTTTCTGTTGCGCAAAAGGCTTTAGATGCTTTCGGAGGAAAAGTTATGTTTGTCACAAATAATGAAAATCTTCCTTTTGAAACAGGTGAGTTTGATTTGGTGCTTAATAGACATGGTGCTTTTAATGTTAAAGAACTTAGCAGGATCATTCGCAAAGACGGTATTTTTTTCACGCAACAAGTTGAAGCAAATAATTGGTCTGATTTAATGTCTGAATTTGGCGATACTCCTAATTGGCCTGATAACACTTTATCAATCGTTGTTGAAAAATTAAAAAAAGAAGGTTTTAAAATTGAAAGGGCAGAGGAATGGGAAGGTAAAACTTTTTTTAAAGATATTAAAGCCTTAGTTTTTGTTCTTAAAGTCATTCCTTGGACAATAAATAATTTTGGTGTTGAGAAATACAAAGAAGTTTTATTGAGACTCCATAAAAAAATAGAAAAAGAAGGAAAATTAGAGTTTTCTTCTAAAAGATATCTTATTTTAGCAAGAAAAAAATAGTTTTTCGCACTTATTATTTATTTATTTCTTCGTGAACAAGTATGTTCCAGAAAAATTGTGTTAGTTCATCATCATCTCGTTTCTTTGAGAGTTTTGTTAAATTCATGTATTCATCGAAAGAACCCATTTTCAAAATTATTAAAGGGAAACCGTTTTGCATCATTATCCAATTTAAAATCATCCTAGTTGTTCTACTGTTACCATCAGCAAAAGGGTGTATTCTTTGAAATTCGTTGTGAATCCAACCTAATTTATCTAAACAATTAGCAGAATTTATTTTTTTTATTTCAGAGCAAAAAGAATTCATGTGCTCAGGAACTTTGCTAGGAATAACTGTTTTAAAATCAGGATTTCCTTGAATTTTGTTTTGAGTTATTTTATATTTGCCTGCGTGCCTGTGCATACTAAACATTATCAAGTAATTGATTTTTTTTATTTGTTTTTCAGTTATTTCTTCATCAATATTTTCTAGAACATAAATTAGTGCTTCATTAAGGTTTTTTACCATTTGAATATCTTTTTGAGGCTTTTCAGGATAAATATCCTTAACTAATAAATCTCTTGTTTCCCCAATTGAAATAGTCGCGCCTTCAAGTTGAGCGCTACCAGCGAGAAAAGAAAAAATTTCTTCATCAAAAGGATTTACAGGCTTTCCCTTTATTTTTTTAACTTTTAATTTAACATCCTTAAAATCTATGTTAGGTTTAGGAACTTTTATTTTAATATCAAAGACACCTAGAATATAATCAAATAATTGATGTCTTAGCATTATCCCTATGTAAGGTTTTTTTTTATGAACAAGGATGAATTGATTGTTTTCTAAGTAAGATAAAATATTTAAAATGTCTTTGTTATTTTTTAATTTACGTGGACGTAAATTTGGCAAGTTTTTGATTAAATCTGTTAAAATTAAAGGCATATTTTTTGAAAAAAATAAATTATAATCTAAATTATTTTTCAAACAATATTTAATTGTTTTAAATGCATAAAATGTTTTGTTATTTTTAATTGGAACATAAAATTTATTTTGTTCTTTTACCCAACCAATTTTTACTAAATTTTTTAATTGAACATATACTTCTGATTTAAAACCCAGTTCCGATTCTCTGCAAGGGCTTTTTTCAATTAACTTAGCAAAAACATCGTATTTTGTTGGCATAAGCAAAAGAAACACTTAAAACTATATAAAATTAACTAATTTTAGGAAATAAACTAAAAAAACTTAATTTAAGAAATGTATTCGCGCAAACTCTCAATTCAAAAACACCAAACCAAAAAAAATTAAACAGCACTAAATTAACTAATTTTAGGAAATAAACTAAAAAAACTTAATTTAAGAAGGTGCCCACGCGGGGATTTGAACCCCGGTCTCAAGCTCCGCAAGCTCGTGTTCTGTCCAACTATACTACGCAGGCATTGTTCTTGAGAATGTTGTTTTATTAAAAAAGGTTTTCTTTGGTTTTTAATTTTTAATTCACTTGTTTGTTGTTTGTTGTTTGTCCTGAAAGATTTATAAATACTTGTTCGTTTCATATTGTTTATGGCTAAGTTAGTTAAGATTAATGAGAAGCAAAAGTTTAAGCTTAAGAAATTCATTAAGGAAGTTGAGAATCATCGTGGTCGAGGCACGGAATTGGTTTCTGTGTATGTTCCTGCTGGTTATGATTTGAATAAGATTGTTAGTCATATTTCTCAAGAGCAAGGTACTGCTTCTAATATTAAGAGTAAGCAAACTCGTGATAACGTGATTTCTTCTTTGGAGAAAATTATTCAACATTTGAAGCTTTTTTCTAGGACTCCTAATAATGGCTTGGTGATTTTTGCTGGTAACGTCGCGGAGCGCGAGGGTCAGCAAGATTTTCAAGTTTGGAGTTTTGAACCTCCTATTCCTTTGAATCAGCGTTTGTATAGATGTGATAAAGAATTCGTTTTGGAGCCTCTTCGTGAAATGTTGGCTGATGAGGATTCTTTTGGTTTAATTGCTATGGATCGTAGGGAGGCTACGATTGCTATTCTTCGTGGTAAGTCCATAGTTGTTGTTGCTAGTGCTGAGAGTATGGTTCCTGGTAAGTTTAAGGCTGGTGGTCAGTCTTCTGTTCGTTTTGCTAGGAATCGTGAGTTGGCTGCTAAGGAGTTTTATCAGCGTGTTGGTTCTTTGGTTAAGGATCAGTTTTTTGAGTTGAAGGAGCTTCGTGGTTTGATTGTTGGGGGTCCCGGTCCTACTAAGTATGAATTCGTTGAAGGTAGTTTTTTACCTACTGAGTTAAAGAATAAAGTTATTGGTGTTAAGGATCTTAGTTATACTGATGAGTTTGGTTTGCAAGAGTTGTTGGAGCGTAGTCAGGACTTGTTAGCTGAAGAATCAGTGGTTGAGGAAAAGAAGTTAATGCAGCGTTTCTTTGAGAAATTATCTAAGAATAGCGGTACCGTAACTTATGGTTTGGCTGATTGTAAGCGTTTGCTCGATATGGGTGCCGTTGATATTTTGTTGATTTCTGATATTGTTGATGAAGCCATTATTGATGATTTGATTGAGAAAGCTGAACAGTTTGGTTCTAACGTTGAGATTATTAGTACTGAAACAAGAGAAGGTTCTCAGCTTCGTGACATGGGTGGTTTTGCTGCTATTCTTCGTTATGACGTAGGAGATAATGCTTAGATTTTCTTAGTCATGTATGGTCCTTCATGTTGGTATCCTAGTTTTTCGTAGTATTTTCTGACTCCTATTCCTGATATTATTACTATTTTGTTTTTTCCTTGTTCTTTAGTTATTTGTTCTGCTTTTTTCATGAGTTGTTTGCCTATTCCTCTGTGTTGTGTTATTCCTGTCTTTTGTGGAGCTGTTGCCTCTCCGTATACGTGTAATTCTCGTATTAGCGCGGTTTTATTTGTTATTTCTTTTCTAAGTTGTGTGCTTGGAAATCTTAATCTTAGGAAGCCTAGTAGTTTTTGGTTTGCGTCTTCTACGTTTATGAAGTATTCTTTTCCTTTGCTTGCTTCGTATTCTGTTACGTTTAGTGTTGTTGGTTCTTTTATTTCTTGATTTTTTATTTCTCTTACTCTTATTTCTTTTATTTTTTTTCCTTGTTTTTGTATTTCTTGGTCTATTGCTTGTCTTAAGTTGCTCATGTTTACGCCGGCTTCTGCTTGCGTTGGTGGTATGTCTCTTTGTACTCTCATTACTCTGCAATATTCTGGTATTTCTGGGATAATTTCTGCTAATATTTTTATTGCGTCTTCTGTGTTTAAGGGTTTGTATAATCCTTTTTTGTAATCTTCGTGCAAAGGTGTTCCTGGCATCACCATTAGTGGATAAATTTTGAGCATGTCTGGTTTGTAATCTTCGTTGTTGAAGAGTTCTTTGAATATTTGTTTTTCTTCTTCTTTACTTGTATCAGGCAGTCCTGGCATCATGTGAAAATTTAGTTTGAATCCTAGGTCTTTTAGTTCTTGTATGCTTTTCTTTGTATCTTCTAAGGTGTGTCCTCTTTTTACTTTTTTTAATACGTCATCTTTCAGTGTTTGTACTCCTAGTTCTATTCTTGTGCATCCTAGTTCTAGCATTTGATTTCCGTGTTCCTTAAAGCCTTGGTCTGGTTTGGTTTCTATTGTTAGGCCCACGCATTTTATTTTTGAGTCTTCGTTCTTTTTTTGTGCTTCTTTTAGTGTGTCTTTATTTTTTTGTTTGTGTTCTAGGATTTTTTTTCTTATTCTATTTCCTCTTTCCTCGTTTTTTATGCTTCCTGGTAATTCGAAGAATTCTTTGAATTTTTTAGCATTAAATTCTTCTTCGTAGAATAATTGTGAGAAATCATTTAATGCGTTGAATACTTGTGTTATGTATTGTTCTCTGTATTCTTTGTTTGTTGCTATGAATGTTCCTCCCATGATTATTATTTCTGCTTTTTCTGGGTTTTGTCCTATTGCTATGTATTGTTCTAGTCTGTTAAATACTTGTAAGTATGGATCGTAGTTGTTTCTGATTCCTCTCATTGTTGCTGGTTCGTTTCCTGTGTATGATTGTGGTACGTCTCCGAAGTAGCTTTGTTGTCCTCCCGGGCAGTATGTGCATTTTCCGTGCGGGCACTTAGCTGGGTGAGTCATTATTGCTATGGTTGCTACGCCTGATATTGTTCTTACTGGTTTGGTTTGTAGTGTTTTTTTTAGTTCAGGTGTTTCTTCTAAATTCAAGTATAATTCTATGTCTGTTGGTATTTTTTTTAAGCCGTATTTTCTACAGAGTTCTATTTTTTTCTTTGCTATTTGGTTTTTGTTTGGTTTTTGTTTTAAGTATGTTAATATTTCTGATAAGAATCCTTGGTCCAGTATTGCTTCGTTCATGTTGTTTAGTAATTTTGTTTATTATAATAATGTTTAGGCTTTTTTGTTGTTTTTTGTAGTAAATTATTTAAATAATCTTTGTATTAAATTTTAAGGAGGTTGATATTTATGGCGAAGAATGATTTTTGGGGAGATTTTTTCTTCATGACGAGTTTGGTTACGCCTAGGATTATTAAAATTATTAATATGGTTGTAATAATTTTTCTTGGTTTGGGCGTGATTGCGTCTATTTTTGGAGGATTTGTTTCTTTCATTATGGGCGTTGTGGGAGCTGTTGCTGCTTATGTATTCTTGAGGATATGGTTAGAAGTGGCTCTGGTTTTGTTTAGAATTGAGGAAAATACTCGTTCTAAGAAGAAATAATTATTTTTTTCTTTTTTTATTTAATACTACTTAATAGTGATTATTTAGCGATAGTTTTATATATTTTTGTTTATTCTTTAGTTTTATGAAAGTCGTCGCGACCAATATTCCTAGTCCTTTTGATAAGGCCGCGTTAAATATGTACGCTGAAGAATTTAGTTTAGGCATTAATGGATTAGTTGTTTTTCCTGAGAATTCTTTTAACGAGCAAGATTTAGAAAAATTGTTTGAATTAAGTAATCATTACGACGTTGGTTTAGTTGGTACTTTGAGAGAGCAGAATTATCAGAAAGTTATTTGTGTTTCTAATCAGTCTTTAAGTGTTGGTTCGTCTAGTTACACCGGTTATTTTATTCCGCGTATTGATTCTGATTCTTTGTTAATTACTAATTTGGATAAGGCTCTTTTTGATTTTTATTCTGATGATAAACTTTTAAATTTCTGTATTGGCGATAAATCATTTAGTGCTATAACTAGGATCTGTTCAGATATTGGTTTGCCTTATCTTCATGATGATGTTTGTGATTTTTTGATTGTTCCTTCTGAAATAGAGCATCCTAAGGATTGGTTTAAGAAGAATATTGGTTTATTTTCTAATAATTTTAAGGATGATTCTTTAATTATTTATTCTCCTTTGAAAACTAATGATTTTAATGATTGTAATTTTCGAGAAGTTGGAATTTATAATTCTGAACTTAAGAATTTAGGCGTTCAAAAAAAAGATTATGCTGTTTTTGATTTTGGTAATTAGTAGAAATTTATTTTAAGTAATTAGTAATTCTTTGTTTTTATGAAGCAAGATTTCTTGGATCATTATAGGAACGTTGAAGTGGAAGCTTTATCTAGATTAAAGGATTTTGAGCGTTTTCGTGATGCGTCTCACGACGATTTATTTGAGGAATTGGCGTTTTGTGTTTTTGCTGCTAATTCTAGTGCTGAGATGGGTTTGTTAGCTGTTGAATTATTAAGGCCTGTTCTTCATCATGGTTCTTTGGATGATTATAAGCGTAGTGTTCATAAGAAAGTTAGGTTTTATAATAAGCGATCAGAGTATTTATTTTTTAATCGTGAAAAACTTAAAGAATTAGGTATTGATTTGAAGCATGTTGTTTCTGATGAAGATATTCATGTTAAAAGGTTGTTTATTAAGAATAATCTTAAGGGTTTTGGTTTGAAGGAATCTAGTCATTTTCTTAGGAACATAGGTGTTAAAGGATTATGTATTGTTGATAAGCATGTTCTTAGTGTGATGAAGGAATTAGGAGTTCTCGAGGTTGATGAGTTTCCTTTTAAGGACTCTGATTATTTTAGGATTGAGTCGAAAATTAAAGAGTTTGCTGATGAACACAATCTTGATGTTGATGTTCTTGATTTGGCCATGTGGAGTTTTCGTACTGGGAAAATCATTAAGTGATTAATTTTTTTCTTTGAGTTTTTCTAGGAATTTTTCAGGATTTTTTCCTTTTACTTCTTGCCCCCACAATACGAATATCCTGTTGATTTTGTTCCTATACTTCTTTGGCACTATTTTTTTTAGTTCTTTCTCTGTTTGTTCTGGTGTTTTTGTTTTTACTAGTTCGAATACGTTTGCGATTCTGTGTACGTGTGTATCTACGCATATTTCTTGTTCGTCGTAGAGCTCTGCTAATACTAGGTTCGCTGTTTTTATTCCTATTCCAGGCATTTTTATTAATTCTTCTTTAGTTCTTGGCACTTTTCCTTTATGTTTTTCTAGGAGTATTTGCGTTGTTTGTTTTATGTGTTTGGCTTTGGTTTCGTTGTAATTTATTTTTTTTATATCTTCTTTTAATTCTTCTTTTGTCGCGTTCGCTATTTCATTTAAGGTTTTATATTTTTTAAATAATGCTTCTGCGACTGGTATCGTTATTTCGTCTCTTGATTGTGCTGATAGCATCGTCGTTATTAATAATTGCCAGTCTTTTTTCCATCCTTCTCCCGCTAATCTTTTTTTGTTTTTTCCATATTTCTTGTTTGCTTGTTTCCATATTTCTAAGAATTCTTTTTGTTTTTCTTTAATACTCAGGTTTTTATTCATTTTATTAGTGAATAGTTATTTATTTAAAGGTTTTTTTAATTCTTTCTTTTTAATAATTATTTTTGGGTGATATTATGAGTAAGGCTTTGTATATGGATGATTCTTATTTGAAAGAATTTGAGAGTGTTGTTGAAAAAGTTGTTGGCGATTCTGTTGTTTTAAAAGAAACCGCTTTTTATCCTAGTAGTGGTGGTCAGCCTCATGATACTGGCTTCATTGTTAGAGGAGTTGACGAATTCAAAGTTGTTGATGTTCGAAAAGAGAGTGGTGAAATTATTCATGTTCTTGAAGCTAATGGTTTAGTTGCGGGTGATGTTGTTAAAGGTTTTATTGATTGGAATCGTCGTTATAATTTGATGAAAGCACATACAGCGACTCATGTTCTTTGTAGTATTCTTCATAATGAAACTGGTGCTTTGATTACTGGTAATCAATTGTATGAAGATAAATTAAGAATTGATTTCAATCTTGATAATTACGATAAAGAGTTATTAAAAGAATTAGTTAATAAAGCTAATGGTGTTCTTGTTCAAGATCATTCAATTTCTTCTTATTATTTATCTAGGGAAAAAGCTTTTAAGTTGCCTGGAGCTTTGAAGCTCGCTAATATTTTACCTCCTAATATTAAGACTTTGAGGATTGTTGAGATTGAAGGTGTTGATGTTCAGGTTGATGGAGGCACTCATGTTAAGAGCACTTCTGAAGTTAAGAATTTGAAATTGTTAAAAACTGAGAATAAAGGTAAGAATAATCGTAGATTAGTTGTTGGTTTTGAATGAAAATTTTATAAATAAAGGTTTGTTTCAATAATAAAATGAAGTGTCATGTTTGTAATTTGAAAGTTGAACAAGGTATTCTTGGTAAAGTTTTTGGTACTTACGTTAAGAATACTAAAGGCAAGAAAAGATTAGTTTGTAGTTCTTGTCAGTCTAAGCTGTCTCTTGATGAACTTAAAGAAAAAATTGAATAGTGCCTTTGTAGCTCAGTGGTAGAGCGTCTGCCTCGTATCCTCTAAACGAGTTTTTTAGGACTCGATTAAGGGGTGGAGTAAGCAGAAGGTCGCGAGTTCAAATCTCGCCAGAGGCTCTTTTAATTTTAAAAAAAAAATTGTTTTTCAAACAAAGAATTATTTACATTTGAAATCCAAATTTTTTTAAATCTTTGATTTTGAGAATTAATTCATTAGTATTTCTTTTATTTTTTCGTATATCTCAGGGTACTTAGTAGGTTTTATCATATCTCTATGAAAATTATCCACTAAATCACAAGTTCCTTCGAAGTAATAATTCGTGGTGAAGTTTAATTCTGCGCTTCTTGTTTGCACTATGCCGTCTCCGTCTGCTCCGAATGTGTTACAACCCGTTCCTATTAGTAAGTGTATTTGTTTTTTTGGAGGCGATATTTCTTTATTTATGTAATTCATAAACCCGCTTTCTTGGTACATATCGTCGCATTCTGTTTGTCCTCCGAAGAATCTGCACAGATATGCTAGTCTTTGTGGTACTCCTTGGTTAGGTGTTCCTACTAATATTATTGTTCCTAGTGAGTTTTCTCCGTATTTTTCTATGTATGTTCTTGTTACTAATCCCCCCATTGAATGCGCGATTATATCCACTTCTTGTTTTTTGGTTATTTTTTTTATGTATTCTATTATTTCATGAAGTTTCTCTGCGTGTTCTGTTATGCTTTGAATTCTTATTGATAATTCTCCCGGTGTTATTTCTCCGAATCTTAGTACTTCGTAATATGTCGCTTTAAATATTGGTGTTGCAAAGTTTCTTGTTAATTCATTCTCTTCATATTCAGGATAATAAGATGGTCCTATTATTCCTGCAGGATAATATTTATGTTCTTGAGTTATTTGTTTTACGAAGTCGTTAAAAGCGTTCGTGGAATGTAATGCTGAATTAAAGCTATAAAACGAGTATCCATGTAATACTATTAAAGGATTTTTTTGTTGTTGTATGCATTCTTCATAGTCACAGCATGATTCGCATTTGTTTTTGAAACAACACGTCGCTGATACGTCTTCTATTATCTTTATGTTAGGAGTCATTATTTTTATTTCTTTTATTAGTTCTTTTTGTTTAGTTATTATTGGAAATTCTAATTCTGATGTGCATGTTAAGAAATATTTTTGGGTTTCATTTTCTAAATAAGTTAATGGTAAGAAGTATTCTTGTTTTGATTCATTATGATTATTTAAATAATAGTTTTGGTTACTTGTTTCATTTACTCTTTGAGCATAATTCATTAACAAGTTTATTAATTTTGTTGCATTAGTATCATTTATTTGTTGTATTTGCCATTGTAACATCGATTGTTCCACTAATCTTTTTTCTGTATCTATTTCTAGTATTTCTTGTTTTGTTAGATTTTGTCTTTTTGTTTCTTGTTGTTCTTTTAGTTCTTTTTTTAGTTCTTGTATTATTTGTGTTTCTTCACATAATAATGTTGGTTCTTGTATGTTTGTTTCGTTACTTATTATTTTTATTTTTTCATTGCAGTTTTCTTTGTTTTGTAGTAAGCATAAATCATTATTCATTAGTTGAATCCAAGTATTTATTTCATAAAATGATGATTCTTTTAATTCATCATGTGTTTTCTTTAATTGTAAAGATTTGTTTTGTATATCTATTATTAAATTTTTTAATTCTTGATAGTTGTTGAATTTTTTTTCATTTAACGCAGTTAATAATTTGAGATTTAAATGGTGTATTTCTTGTAAATTAGTTTCTGGTTCTTTGTCAGATAATATTATTATTTTGTTTATTTGATTTAACAAGTTTATTTCTTCTCTAAAAGTTGTTAATGTTTGTATTGCTTCATTGTATATTTCTTGTTCTTTTTCTATTATGTATATTAAGTGATTGGCTTTTTCTTTGAAATTTAATGATTTTTCAATCACATTATGTTTTTTTATTTCTTGTTCTACATATGAATAATTCTGTGTTTTCCAATCTTCATTTATTTTATCTAAGTCTTTTTCTAATATGTTTTGAAAAAATATTAATTCAATTATTTCTTTTTCTAAGTGATCTTTTTTCATTTGAGAAATATTGTTAACAATAGCTTGCGCCATTAACGTGTTTGTTTGACCAGCCATTATTAGTTCAGTTATTTCATTTATTATTGTTTGTACTTCTTCTTTTTTTAGTTGTTGTTCTTTGCTTGGTTCGTAATTCATAGTTATTAAAGCAGTTCTTATAACTGGTAAAGTCATTGCTTTACACATATTTGATTCATAATTTATACAACTTATTTCGAACAAATACATTATTTGTCCCGATCCCAATTTATTTGTTGATAATATTGATTCATATTCATGTTTTTTATAGTTTGAAAAATAAAATTCGCCTTTATCTAATATTTTGTTTTCACTTAAATCTTTTAATTCGTATTCACAAGTAGTTTTACAGAAAAGATTTGTTCTTATCTCTGTTTCTATTAATATTTGTTCTTTTTCATTTTGTTTTGTGTTAATATTTATGTTTTGTGGACTTGTTTCCATTATTATTTGTTCTGCGTAGTTTGATCTTATGTTTATCATCATAGCTGATGAAAAATAAAGAATTATTAGGATTGTTAATACAATCAATATTCTAATTAGTTCTTTTTTGTGCTTTTTTAAGTTATCAACAAGGCTTGATTTCTCTTTTTTTATTTTTTTAGAGATTTTTTTGTTTGTTCTCTTTTTTTTATCTTTTTTAGACATTTTTATCTTTTTTAGGATTATGCGTGAAAGTATAAAAATGTATCTTTTAAATCTTTTTTGTTGTGCACTAACAGTTTTTCTGGACTTATTTTAGAAACGAAAGTTTTATATATGTTCTTGATAATCATTTTTTTGTTGCTTTACTAATATTTCAAGCAATAATTATGATTTATAGGAGGGAAGGTTAAATGACGAATTTTTTTTCGATGAGGAGATTTAAAAAGAAGAATTATGATGATGACGACATGTTAGATTCTGAGGATGAATATGTTGAGCTTGATACTAGTGTTGGTTCAAGGAGTGGTTCTTCTAAGGTTATTGTGAGGCCGTTCGTACTTGATGATTTTGCTGACATTAAGTCTATTCTTGAGTGTTTACGTGAAGGAAATACTATTTGTTTAGTTAATATTAGTCCTTTGCGTGAGAAGGATATGATTGAGCTTAAACGCGCCGTTAACAAGTTAAAGAAAACAGTTGAAGCTATTGATGGTGAAATTGCTGGTTTCGGCGAGGATTACGTAGTCGTCGTACCTAGTTTCGCTGAGATTCATAAATCAGCCAGCCCCGCTCAGTTTGAAGATTAATTATTATTTTTTTCTTTTTTTTATATGTTTTCTTACAACAAATTTTTTAAATAGATAAAGAAACTGTTTTTTTATGAATGACGATTTTAATATTGATGTTTTAGAAGGAGAGCAGTGTCCTTTTTGTAAGAAGAATACTTTGACTCTTAGAGAAGCTGAACGAGAGATTCCTTTTTTTGGTCGAGTAGTTGTTTTTTCTATGGATTGTGAGAATGAAGAATGTGGTTATCATAAAGCTGACGTTGAAGCATTAGATAATAAGCCCGCTGTTAAGTGTTCTTTAGTCGTTTCTTCTAAGGATGATTTGAAAGTGCGTGTTATTAAGTCTTCTTTTGCCACTATTGTTATTCCTAGGATTGGCAGTATTGAGCCTGGTGAAGCCAGTAATGGATACGTTACTAACGTGGAAGGAATTATTAATAGGATTAAACGTCAAGTCGAATTTTTAAGGGATAATGCCGAGGATGATTCTGAGCGGAAGAAAGCTAAAAACATGGTTAAAAAGCTTACAAAGGTTCTTATGGGTCAAGAAGAAATCACTATTAATCTAAATGATCCTAGCGGTAATTCTGCTATTATTAGTGATAAAACTGTTAAGAAATAATATTTATATTATTTTTTTTAAGGACACGTAGTCTTTTTTTGCTGTTATTTCTATTTGGTCTTCTGATTTTATTTTTGATATTACTGAAGTCATTTCAGGCAATAATATTCTTGATCCTCTAAAATCCAGATTAGTTATTATTGTACTTTCGTTGTTTATGTCAGCCATTGCTTCTTTTTTAATTTTATTATTATAATTGTCTTTTCTATGCTTAGTTTGTTCATATAAATATTTGGCTATTTTGTCAGCTATATCCACTTTTGTTGCTTTTGTTATTCCTTGCAATCCTGGACTAATATTTGCTTCTATTACTAGGGGTCCTTTGTATCCTTGTAATATATCTACCCCGCATATTTCTGCACCTATTGCTTTTGCTGCTTTTATCGCGATTTGTTTTGTGTGTTCATCTATTTCTATCACTTCTCCTGTTCCACCTGTATGTATATTTGATCTTACTTCGTCTTTTGCTCCTTTTCTTATCATACTAGCTACGACTTTTTCTCCCACTACGAATGCCCTTAAATCAGTCGAGCCTGTATCTATGTATTCTTGTATTATGAATGATTGTTTTAATGCGGATAACGCATCTAGAATAGATGATGCTGAGCTGTATGAATCCGCAAACATCACTCCTTTTCCTTGTGTTCCTTGTGGGAACTTCATGATTATAGGATAATTAAGACTTGATAATAATTGTCTTGCTGAATCTATGGTTGAACTTATGTATGTTTTTGGCATAGGTATGCTGTGTTGTTGCATCATTAATTGAGTTAATAATTTGTCGTGTGCTATTGTGAACGCGCTAGGTATTATTGGCATATAACATTCTTTGTGTAATATAGACGTTAATGATCTTAATATTTGGCTATATCTAAATGAGCCTTTTGCGTATATGCAATCATATTTTTTTAGAGGTTCTCCTTTATGTAAGATTTGTGCTGTGCTTCCTGATATGCTTAGTTCTAGGTTTTTTACGTTTATTTCATCTACTTCTTCAAAGTATTTCTTCATTGCCTCATATGTCCATTTTGAACTTTCGCTTCCTTGGCTTATTATTGCTGCTTTCATTTTGTCACATCTATTAAGAATCCTTGTTTTAATATGTTTCTTCCTATTAGGACTTTGTATTTCATTCTGCTTCTATCCGCGACTGTGAATATAGTCGTCATTTTTTTCTTTTTTAACACTATTTCTGCTTCTACTACAGGCCTTAATGTTTCTCCATGCGCATTTCTTACTGTTTTTACACTCAGTACTGGTCCGAGTTTTAAATCAGCCACTATTCTGGCGTCTATTGAGCTACTGGCGGCTCCCGTGTCTACTCTACCTTCGTATTTTCCTTTTTTTTCTTTAGCATTAATAGTTATGTTTTCAACAGGACCTATTATGATTTTTTGCTCTTCCTTGGTTCTTTTTGTCATGTTTTTAGTTATTTTTGTTTCATTTAAAAATTATTTGGTTTAATTATTTTTTTATTTGTTTTCTTTGTTAGACCCGTAATGTTTATAAATTGATTGTGTTTTCGTGGTTTTTATGGTTGAAAAGAAATGTTTATCATTGAATATTAGTGTAACGAATGATAGGGGCTCTGTTTCTTTTATGTGTCCTAATTGTGGTGATTATGAAATAGTTAGGTCTTCAAAAGCTAGAAAAATAGCTTCTAAGTATACTTGTCCTAAGTGTGGCTTTGTAGGTCCTAATTAAGTAAATAAAAGGAATAAGAGGTATGTATAATGGCTAATGCAATTGTTACTGTAAAAATTATGCCTGAGTCTCCAGAAGTTGATTTAGCTTCTTTGACTGAGGAAGTTAAAAAGAAGATCGCTGATTTCGCTGGTGAAGGTGATACTCGTGAAGAGATTGAACCTGTAGCTTTTGGTCTTAAGGCTTTAAAAATTACTTTCGTTATGGATGAATCCATGGGTAGTCCTGAACCTGTTGAGAAAGAAATTGAAGCTCTTAAAGGTGTTAATTCCGTTGAAGTTATTGATGTTAGACGAGCTATCGGATAATTTTTTTAAATTTTTTTATTAATTCTTTTTTTGACGCATTTGTTTTTATTGCGTTTTCGTTGAAATGAGTTCTTGTTGCTTCGTATCCTGTTTTTTGTAGTTCTTGTATTAGTTGTTCTTTTCGCGGTATTGTTTTGGTTTTTTGTTGACTCGCAATTTCATGTAAATCATAGAAGAAAGGTTCTTGTATTGTTGATTCTTCTTCTAGTATTTTTAATAGTTTAAGGGTTTTTTTGTTTATCTCTAAGTTTTGATTAAGCATTTTTTTTATGAATTCATGATTATTTATTATGCCTGTCCATATAGGTCCTTTTTCTTTGTATAATTCATGTTTTTTTAGTATTTCATCTGTTTTTGTTTTGTTGTTTTGTGATTCGAAGAATATTTTTATGTAGTGATCAGTTGCATATGAAACTAATGGAGTGAGTGCTTTTTCGTGTTGTGCACCTATTAGTTGTACTTTGCGTATTAGTATTCTAGTTGCGAATTCATGCATTAACTCGTTTCTTAAGGGTTCTGCCCAGTATTTTCTTTTGCACGCGCTCGAGTAGCTTCCGCATAGTGCAGAAGTATCTGTGGCTGTTACTCCTAGGATCGCGTTTCTGTTTAAGGCTCTTATTGCTGAATCTAGAAAAGGATTGGGTGTTCCGAAAGGGTCTATGTCTACGTAATCAAAGTGTCCTTCTGTGTTTAGAACTTTATTTGCGTCTTCATTTCTTATTATTATTTTTTCTTTACTTAATTTGTTTAATTCTAAGTTTTGTTCTAGTTTCTCTTTGAATCCTTTTTTTATGTCATTTATCACTATTTTTTTTGTTTTTTCTGGTTTTAGTTCTTTTAGTATTCTTAGTGATCTTATTCCAGTTCCTGCTAGGGGATCTATTATTGTTAGTTCTTTTTTTTCTAACGCGTTTAGAACTAATAAAGTGAAGTCTCTGTTAGTAGTCATGACTGGGTTGTAGAACGAGGGCATTTTTTTATTTACTACTTGTTGTGTTTCCACACATATCTTGGTTTTTCCCTCGGTTACTTTTTTCATAGTGCTACCTGAGTTAAAAAAAAGAAAAATAAAAATAAAAAAAGTTAGTGTTTGTTTGCTTTTCTGCTTGGTCTTGTTTTCTCTGAGCCTATTCCTTTTTTTCTTAAGCCTCGAGATTTTCTTCCTGCACTAGTTAGTCCTCTTAAGACTTTGTTTTTTGTGTCTAGTGCCCAAGCTGTTTCTTTATTTAAGAATACTGATGGATTATCTCTTTCTATTAGTATTACTTCGTACCATATATTTTTTCCGTCTTTTCCTACGTAGTAGCTGTTTAGTACTTCGCAGTTAACGTATTTTTTAGCTGCTCTTTCTTCGCATACTAATTGATAATTCTTTGATACGTCTTTTCTTTGACTGGAGTGAGCTGTTCTTCTTCCTCCTTTTATGTCTGGTCTTTGTCTTCCTCCTCTTGTTGCTTTTTGTCTTACGAGGATGAATCCTTTTTTAGCTTTGTATCCTAAGCTTCTTGCTCTATCTAATCTTGTTGGTCTGTGAATCCTGACTGTTACTGGTTCTCTTCTCCACTGCATTAGTCTTTCTTTGTTTAGTTCTTTGGATTCTTGAGTATTAGAATTCCAGTTTTGTTTGAAATATTTTAGGTATCCCATTTTTTTTTAGCCTCCGTTGTTTTGTTTTTTTATTTGGTTTTCAGCGAAGCTACTCGCCACATTAACCTTGTTTTTAGAAATAACACTTGATTTATAAAGGTTTTTGATTAATGTTTTCGTTGTTTAGACTGTTTATTTTTTGTTTATGTTAAATTTTTTGAAGGTTTCTATTAAGTCTATCATGTATTTTCCGTCTTCTAATTTGTATATTAATGGTTGTTTCTTTTTGAATAGGTTAACTAAGTCTAATTCGTATTTTCCTGGCGCTATTATGTTTATGCTTTCAAAGTCTAGAACTACTGGTAATTCTTTGTCTACGTCTGATCCTATTATGTCATATACGTCTTTTTCTATTTGGTCTTTGTCTTTTTTTGTTAAGTCAAATGTTCTTTCTTTTGCTCTTTTTAAGTCCGTGTCTTTAACGAAGAAGAATAGTTTGCCTCCGCAACTAGTACAGCCTTTCAGTATCGCGCTTGACGCATCTCCATGTAGAACACCGCATTTAACACATTGATGAGGCATTTTTATTCACCTCTATTTCTTGGACAAGTCTTCTGTGAAGAGTTGTATCTTGTCCGGATCTTGTTTTATTTCCTTTATTATCTTTGCCGGACCTATTATTGTTAATCCGTGTCTATTTCCTAGAAGTAAGTTTACTAATTTTGTTTTTAATTTTTTTATGAATCCTTCTGATAAGTTAGTTGTGTTTACCGCACTTAATTCTATTCCTTTGAAGTTATCATTTATTTGTTCCATTGTTTTTTGTATTAGTTCCGCTTCTTCTTCTGGTTTTAATCTTCCTTCTAGTAGCACTATTTTGTTGGCTTTTACTGCTTTTAGTAGTTTTGATATTCTTTTATCTGAGCTTAAGCCATCTATCTCATTGTAAGGTATGAATTGTAATGTTAGCATGTTTCTTTTCACCATTATGAACCCGCCATGTCGAATAATTTGTCATAAAATTCGTCCATGTTTTTTCCGAATTTAGCACTTATTCCTATTACTTCATATTGTGGGAATGCTGCTTGTATTTTCTTTATGTCTGCTTTTTTAAGATCTACTTTGTTTGCAACTACTAATACAGGTATTTTTCTTGCTTCTAAGTTACCTATTATTGTTATGTTAACTTGGCTGTATGGATCTTGTGTTGCGTCTAATACAACTATTACTGTGTCCATGTCATCTAACCATTTTATTGAGTCTATTACTCCTTTTGTTGCTTGTTTTGCTCTTTCTTTTGCTTCTTTTTCTTTCATTCCTACTTTTATGAAGTCTTCATAGTCTATTTTTGTTGCTATTCCCGGAGTATCAACTAAATTAAAAGATAATTCTTTGCCTTTAGATTTTATTGTTATATGCTCTTTTATTTGGATTTCTCTAGTTTCGTGAGCTATGCTTGATACTGAGCCCATTTCTTCTCCTAGCCAATCTACGCATATCTTGTTAGCAAGAGTTGTTTTTCCTCCGTTTGGAGGTCCGTATAATCCTAGTTTTACTTTTTTCTTTTTCCTAAAGAGTCCGTTGAAAAATTTTTTGAAAAAACCTTTAAACTTTTTTATCATGAAAAATTAAACTACCGTAAAGGTATTTAAATCTTTTGTTTACTTATTCTTTAATTAAGAAGTATTAAGTTCTAAAAAAATAGTTTTTAATTTATTTTAATGTTTAGAATTTAAAAAAAAAAAATTTAATAAAAAAAATTGTTTATTTCTTCTTAGCTGGTCTTAATGCTTTTGAAGAACACTTTCTGCAAGATGATTCTCCTTTTAGAACTCTAAGATTAGTTGTTCTTATTTTGGTTTTGCATCTTTTGCATACGAATATGTTGTTTAAAAGTCTTGCTGCTGCTTCTGGAAATTTACCCATTATTTTTCACCGTGTTTAGTTTGATTTTATTTGTTTCATTACTTTTTCGCCTAGTATTACCCAGTACAGAACTATTGTTCCTTCGTTTATTTCTCCTGCTAATTCTTGTGGTATTTCTAAATCAAATGATTCAAATGTTTCTGAGTCCATGACGTTGCATGATGTTCCATGCACGCTTAGTACTTGTGCGTTTCTTTTATCTATTATTGGAATATCAACGTTGTCTGATCCTGGCAACACCATGTTTCTTTTCTTGCCATCTAGTAATCCTACTCCTGAAAAGTTTACTTTTGCGTGTCCGTGTTTTCCTGGTCTCGATATATTAACATCTGATACAATGCATGCTACGCCGTCCATTACTACGTAGTTTCCTTTTTGTAAGCTTCCTGCAGATTTATATTTTATATCACTCATGAATATCACGTCCTGTATAATAGTCAAGAATTACTATTTTATTTAAAAATATTCCTATTTTAAAAAAAAAGAAAAAAAAGAAAAAAAATTTATCCGAAGACTATCTCCGGAGGTCTATTTTTGTCTTTGACTCTTACTTCAACTACTTCGTTTGTTTCTAGTACTCCGTCGCTCGCTGTTACTGTTACGAAGTATGTAGCTGTACATCCTGGTTCGTCACATCCTAGAGGGTGTGCGTCGTCATAAGTAGTTGTGTATTCGCTTGAATTCATCCATCCTGAGAAACTTATAATTATGTCATCTCCATCTGGGTCGTAGGCTTGTACGTTTATTTTTACTGTTTCAGATTCTTGCACAGTTATTGTTTCGATTGGTTTTATTACTGGTGCTCTGTTTCTTCTTTCAACTACTAATTTGAATGTTTCTGTTGTTTCTTCTTTTCCATCACTAGCAGTTATTATTACTTCGTACGTTCCTCTATCTCCAAAGTCAGGAGTCCATGAACCGTCAGCGCTTAGTGGTTCTGAGAAACTTAGAGTTATGTCATCCCCATCCGGATCTGTTACTTTTGGTTGTACTCTTATTGTTTCTGTTTCTATTACTCTTAGTTCATTGATTGTTTCTATTACTGGTGGTCTGTTTTTCTTTTCCACTATGATTTGCATTGATTTTGTCACTTCGTTTTCTGCGTCTCTTGCTCTTACTAGTACTGAGTAGTTTCCTTCATCTCCGTAATCAGTGTCTCTTGTTGATGAGCGCATCCATCCTTCATATGATACTATTACTGGGTCTCCGTCTTCATCGTATATGTTACAGTTTATTTTGACTGTTTCTGTTTCTTGCACCACTATTTTTTCTGGGCATTCTACTACAGGTGGTCTGTTTGCTCTGTCTATTATTATTAGTACGTGTTCAGAAGTTGTTAGTAATCCGTCAGTTACGCTTACTTTTACTAAGTATTGTCCTTCGTCACCTATTCTTGTTAGCCATAGTCCTTCTTGGTTGAATGGTTTTTCAAAAGTTATTTTTACTTCTCCACCGTCAGGATCTTGTGCTTGAACAGGTATTCTTACTAGTTCTCCTTCTACAGCTCTTAATGTGTATGCTGCTTTTGATGCGTCGATTGGATCAATAGGTTTTGGTTCTGTTATTTCATCTATTATTGATAGATTTAAATCATCAGTTAAACCGTTTTGGTCTTGTTCTTTTGGTCCACAAGCAATTAGCATTAAAGACATTGCTAGTATTAATAAAATTGTTAGTTTTTTCTTCATGTTGATATCACCACCCTTCTTCGTGTAGGAAATTTATTTTTGTTTAAACAATTATTGTTTGATTAAAATATTACATATTACTATATAAATATTTCTATTGTTTATCCATTATTGAGTGAATACAAACTTTGTTTGTTGTTTTTTTTTAATCGTAAAATTTATATAAAACAAGGTTCCAGGTATTTTATGCGGGGGAAAGCTAAGTGGATTGTTGTTACAGGGGGCGTTATTTCCACTCTTGGTAAAGGCATTATTGCTAGTTCTATTGGGATGTTGTTGAGGAGCAGAGGTTTTAAGGTTGCTTGTGTTAAGATTGATCCTTATATTAATATTGATGCCGGTACTATGCGTCCTACTGAGCACGGCGAAGTTTTTGTTACTTTCGATGGCGGTGAAACTGATCAAGATCTTGGTAATTATGAACGATTCATGGATCTTAAGTTATCTAAATCTTGCAGTATTACTACGGGTCAGGTTTATTTAGAAGTTATTTCTAAAGAGAGAAATCTCGAATATGATGGCAAGTGCGTTGAAGTTATTCCTCATATTCCTTTAGAAGTTGAGCGTCGTTTAAGAGTTTGTGCTGAGTCTTCTGGTGCTGATTTTGTTATTGTTGAAATAGGCGGTACTATTGGTGATTATCAGAATGTTTTGTTTCTTGAGGCTTTGCGTTCTATGAAGCTTAGAGGTGAAAGTATTGCTTTTGTTCACGTTGCTTATTTACCTATTCCTAATACTGCGGGTGAGATGAAGTCTAAACCTGCTCAGCATTCTATTCGTGCTTTGAATGCTAATGGTTTGCAGGCTGATTTCGTTGTTTGTAGAGCGTCTAGACCTATTGATGATTTGCGTAGGGAGAAGATTTCTTTGTTTGGTAATGTTCCTAAAGAGAATGTTATTTCTTGTGAGGATGTTGAGACTATTTATGAAGTTCCTTTGTTGTTTGATAAGCAAGGTCTTGATTTGAAGATTCTTAAAGTGCTTAACGAACCAGTTAAAAATTTTAATGATGATTTTGTTAAGTGGTCTGGTTTTGTTGATACCATTAAGAATCCTAAGGGCTCTGTCAGAATAGGTATTGTTGGTAAGTATTTTGATACTGGTGATTTCGCTTTAGAAGATTCTTATATTTCTGTGGTTGAAGCGGTTAAGCATGCTTGTTATCATCAAGGTGTTAAGCCTGATATTCAATGGATTAGTTCTATTGCTTTTGAAAGTAATGGTTCTCTTGACGGTTTTGATGGTTTGATTGTTCCTGGTGGTTTTGGTTCTTCCGGTATTAATGGTAAAATTAATGCCATTAAGTTGGCTCGTGAAAATAAGATTCCTTTTCTAGGGTTATGTTATGGTATGCAGTTAGCGGTGATTGAGCATGCTAGGAACGTTTTGGGCTGGAGTGATGCTAATAGTGCTGAGATTAATCCTAATACTAAGTTCCCTGTGATTGATGTTTTGCCGGAGCAAAAAAGGAACATTAAGGAAAAGAATTATGGTGCTAGTATGCGTTTAGGTGATTATCCTGCCGAATTAAAGAAAGGTTCTGTTGTTAAGTCTCTTTATGGTAAGGATTTAGTTGTTGAGCGTCATCGTCATAGATACGAGGTTAATCCTTTATTTAAGGATAAATTAGAAGTTAAAGGATTGGTGTTTAGTGGTTTTTCTCCTAATAAGAAATTAGTTGAGTTCTTGGAAAGAAATGATCATCCTTTCTTTGTTGGTACTCAGGCTCATCCTGAGTTCACTAGTAATTTTTTGAGACCTAATCCTTTGTTTAGTGGTTTTATTAAAGCAGCGATTAAATTTATGTCTGAGAAATAATTTTTATTTTTTTATGAATTGTTCCATTTCTTCAAAGTATTCTTTTGTTTCTTTTAGTAATAAATCGAATTCTTCTCCTGTGATGTTTTGTATTTTTCCATTAGTTATTTTTTTGTTTAGAGAATATAGTTTTCTTAGTATCCAAGGTATTTTTTTGCTTATTAATTTGTTTTTTACTAGTTTGTCTTCTATTAAGTTAGGTATGTCTTCTGGTCCTACTGGTACTTCATTTATTTTCATTAGTGCAGAGTGTGCTACGTCCATCGCGCCCCAGTATAAGTCTAGTACCGCGTCTATTATTCTTCTTTGTGATGTTGCTAAGAATTGTTGTCCTCTGTTGTAATATGACCATAGGGCTTCTTGGCTTGGTTTTATTCTGCCTTGTAATAGTAGTATTTGTATTGGTTCGAAGAATCCTGTGTCATATAATGCATATCCGTCTCTTATTATGTTTATAGCTATAGGATCTCCTGCTCTTATGTATTCCCAGAACGACGTGAATTTCATTGATGTTACGTGTAGCTTATTTGATATTTTTTGAACTGTTTTTTCTATTATTATTCTGTATGTTTGTACTATTTCAGGGACTAATCTTATTGATACATCATCTATTATTAGCAATATGTCTATGTCGTTTGTTTCTTGATTTTTTTTTGCCGCGCTTCCAAATAGTATTATTCCTTTTACTAAGTCTCCTAGTTCGTCGTGTATTTGTTTGGAGAACTTGTAGGCTAGGTCTATGTTGTTTGCAGAATAATTATTTTTTGTTTTAGCACTTTTTTTGTGTATACTGAAGTCCAACGTTACAACCCTCTTTTTATTATTCATTTTTCTTTACTTATTTATATAGTTTTCTGAAGAAGTAAAATGGTGGGTCCGCGGAGATTTGAACTCCGGACCTCACGATTATCAGTCGTGCGCTATACCAGGCTAAGCCACGGACCCTTGTTTTTTTGTTATGTCTAAGGATTAATGAAGCCTTTAAATAATTTTTCTTCGTTTTTTGTTTTTTGTTTTATTTAATTCTGAGGAGTCTTTTTTTTAGAAAAATTTATATTGTTTTAGTTCGTTTTTGTTTTTTATGATTTTTGATGTTGTTACTAATTTTTATTTTTTGAGCGTGTTTGTTGCTTGGATAGTTTCTTGTTTGATTAAGATGTTAATTCATTTTTTTTATTCTGGTAGTTTTTCTTTTTTTGCAGGTTTTAGGAATGGAGGTATGCCTAGTTCTCATTCTGCTTTGATGGGTTCTATTACTTTTGCTTTGTTTCTTGAGCAAGGTTTGTCGCCTGTGTTTTTTTTAGCGTTTGTTTTGGCTACTTTGATTCTTAGGGACGCTGTTACTGTTCGTAGAGAAGTTGGCGTATTGGGTGATTCTGTTAATGTTCTTTTGAAGAAGCAAAAAATTAATTCTTTGAAAGTTGTGTATGGTCATACTTTTTTTCAAGTTTTGGTTGGTTTGTTTATTGGCGTGATTAGTACTGGTTTTTTCTTTTTGGTTTTGCTTATTTAGAAAGGTTAATAAATGATTACTGTTAGTAATCTTTTGATTATTAAAATGTTTAATATTTTTTGTAAAAGAGGTTTGTTTTGAATGGCTGATATCCTTAAGAATCATGAATTATTGGTGAAGTTCGGTTTTATTAATAGTAGTGCCAAGGATTTGTATGAGTATAATGATAAAAAGGGTTATTATGTTCTTAAGCCAGGTGTTAAAGGTGTTACTGCTTATGATGCGAGTCATGCTGATGAGGAGTTAGATGAGGATTATAATATTAGTAGTACTGGCACGTATCAGAATACTGGTTATCCTTCTACTAAGAAGCGTTATAGGTTGATTAGTGAGTCTTTTGGGATGTCGTTGGAAGAGTTGTACTTTTGGAGTATTGGTCATCTTCGTCAAGATAATGGTTTTCCTAAGATGGTTAAAGTTACTGATGTTTTTTCTGCTTCTGAGAATAGTGCTTTTTTTGGTCAGAGTGCTCAACGTCTTAGTATTCAAGAGGATAGGGCTAGTGCTTTTCTTAAGGGTATTTCTGAGTTGGTTAGGACTTTGTTTCAGATTGTTCGTGAGTTGAGGATTATTGATGAGCGTTTAACTGTTTATGGTAATAGGAAGAATTCTAAGAGTGCGGATGCTACTCTTAAGGGTTTGTTTGCTGACTTTGCTGAGAATAAGGGCGGTCAGGCTCAGCCTGGTAGTTTATTTCATCTTTCTAATCAGGTTGGTTACGCAGTTCTTCCTGATTTGTTTTTTAATACTGTTGTCCATAATAAGGATGATGTTGATAAAGTAGTTGATGGTTTGAATTTTAATCAGAGCGTGAAGAGTGTTTTGAAGAGGAAGTTGTATCAGTTCTTGGTTTGGGTTGATGAGACTGAGAAGGAATTAATTACTAGGCGTAGGTTTCAGATTAAGTATTTGCGCCAGCATTATGTTACTATTAAGACTTATATGTCTTGGGTTAAGCCTTATTTGAAGCATATTAAGCGTTTGACTATGAATGAGGAGCAATTGGATAGTCCTGATCTTATTAGTAGTTTTGAGACTTCGTCTACTGAAATAGAAGTTATTGGTTATAAGCCTATTAAGAACGTGAATGCTTGTGTTTTAATGACTTTTCTTTTTAATACTAGGCCTGTTCTTAATTATCAGCAAGAAGCTTCTAGAGGTCCTGTTCATGTTGGTAAGGGCACTATGACTCTTAGGGCTTATGCTTGGACTGATAAGCAGATTGAGATGTATAGGCGAATGAAGGATTATGAGGATCGTGAGTTGCTTGGTTTGGTTGATGATCAGTTGAAGTCAGCGATGGATATGCTTGGTGATGATCTTGATAGTTATATTAGGGAGGCTGAGGGTACTATTGAGGAGCCTGTTGTTTCTAGTGGTAGGGATAAGCTTAAGCCTATTCAGAGTGATTTGAATGTTTTTGATCCTTTTATTAGTATTTTTAAGGGTTTTGGTGAGATTGGTAAGGCTTTTGTTCCTAATATTTCTTTGGGCGGTAAGTCTAAAAAAGGAGAGGTTAGTGAGGGTGATGTTAAGGGTGCTATTAAGGCCGCGTCTGGCGCTATGTGGATGATTTTTAAGAATTATAAGAAGGCGCATGGTATGCTTTCTTGGTAGTTTCTTCGTGCTTGTTTTAATTATTTATTGAGCTTCTTAAAAAAATGAGAGGCACAAAAAATCTTTGATTTTTTAGTGTGTTCAAATCCCGCAAAGATTACTTAAACCAACAACTCTCAAAAAAAGAAAATGCACCGACCGGGATTTGAACCCGGACCAACGGCTATCTTCGCGCATGTGAAGGTTCAGCGAATCTTTGATTCTAGCGCGTGGAAGGCCGCTATCCTACCATTAGACTATCGGTGCTTTGTTTTTTGGTACAAATTATTAATTTATAAAGGTTTTGTATGATTTGGTTTTTTGGTTTTTTGGGTTGTTTTTCGTCTGGTTTTTCTTTTGTTTAAATTAGAAAGCTTTAAATAATTTGATTTTTAAACTTATTATTGAATTATTTTTATTATTTTATTTTTTTTAGTAAAAAAGAGGGTGTGAGTTTTTTTATGAAGACTGTTGATAGTGTTTCGCGTGGTAAGCAGGAGAAGTCTACTAAGTTGCTTTTTGATAGTTTGAGTAAGAAGACTAATTATTATTTGAATAAGCCTTTGGTTACTGATTCTGATTTGTATTATTTTGTTAAGGATTTTTTTCGTGAATTCTTAGATATTAATCATGAGTTATCGTTTGATGAGATTATTAGGGAGCTTGATAAGGTTTTTGTTAATAAAGAAGTGAAGAAGGCCGTTGTTGATTATGTTAATAAGATTAAGGCTGTGGAGTATAAGGATTCTTTTTTTGATGAGGAGAAGATTAGGGATTTGATTAAGGAGTTTTATGATGTTGTTAAGTTTTTGAGGTCTGAGGAGAAGAAGGAGAAAAGTTTTTTTTATAATTTTTTTAGAAAGCTTGGTTTGGTTAGTAGTAATGACGATGATGTTTCTGAGGGTATTACTTTTGAGATTGATACTTCTAAGTTAAGTGATGATGTTTCTAGTAATGATGAAGGAGTTGTTTCTTCTGTTGGTGAATCAAAAATTATTAAGGATGCTGTTGATTCAAAAGTTAAGGATGATGAAGTGGTTAGTGATTTGCCTAGTTCTGATTCTAATGATATTGTTGATTCAGTTATTAAAGATAATAACAAAAAGATTTCTGATACAGATAAAGTTGCTGATTCAAGTGTTAAAGATGAAATCATAAAGTCTGACGAGAAGGATTTGAGTGGTTTTGATGCTGGTAATAATTTTTCTGAGGATGTTGTTTCTAGTTCTGTTGGCGTGATTGATGATTCTTGGTCTAAGACTAAAGATGTTAAGAATAATGTTAAGAGTGATGATTGGTTAAAGGATGTTAATGTTAAGAAGACTAAAGTTAGTAAAGAGTTTTCTGGTGAGGTTTCTGTTGTTTCTGATTCTTCTAAGGATGTTAGTGAGAGTGTTGATAAATCTGTTAATGATGTTAGTGATGAAGAAGTTCCTGTTGTTAATGACTCCGAGGATATTAAAGAGAGTTCTGTTTCTGAGGATGTTGATGTTAAAGATGTTTTTAGGTTGCTTGATGATTCTATGAGTCTTGTTGATAAGGATGATTTGGTTAGTGTGTATATTTCGGTTAATGATTTGTATGAGAAGTTAAGTAAGGATGAAAAAACTAAGGTTTATCCTTTGTTAGTTTCTTTGTATGAGCGTATTTCTAAGCTTTAGTTTTTTTTTATTTGTTGTCTTTTATTGACATTCTTATGAATGAGAATACGTAGAATGTTATTGCTATGAATATTAGTGCTACTGAGCCCATTATTATTTCGAACCAGTTTTGTGATGTGAAGTCTAGTCCTGCTTTTAGTGCTCCTGGTTGTTCTCTTCTTAGGAATTCTTCTTGTGATAATAAGTAGTTACATCCGTTTATTGCTGCATCTATTAGTCTTAATGCGTCTTGTGTTTGTTCTTGTTCTAGCATTCTTGAAGCTGTGTCTAGTAAATCGTTTAGTTCTGCGCATTGAGGACTTGATGTTAGTAAGTCGCGCGCGTATGTTACTAGTGCTCTTACGTTTTCTGGGTTATCTCCCATCATTTCTAGTCCCGCTATTATTAGTGTTTCTGAATCAGTAAATTCTGGGTTTTGTACGTCTGCGAATATGTTTATTTTTATAGGTCCTGGTTTTCTGTAATTTGTTAGGACTAATTTCACGTCTTGTTTTTGTCCTACTGGTAGCGACGGTATGTTTGTTATTGAGAAGAACATTTCTATTTTATCTTCTTCTGAGGATAAATTTTCTTGTAAGTTATTAGTTGTTGTTGCTGATAGTGTTATTCCTGATAATTCAGTTGTCCAATTATTTTTTACTTCTATCGGTATTTCTATTGTTTGATTCTGGTAGAATACCGCGTTTCCTGGATAAATTATTTTTGTTGGTGCTGGGACGTCTACTTCTTCTTGTATTGGCATTGTTATTGTTTCTGTTATTATTATTGTTTTTTCTGATGCTACGTCTCCGTCTGATACTGCTTCTAGTATTTCTATGATTACTTCTTCGCTTGTTACGCTTTCATCGTATTCGTCTGTCGCGGTGAATCGCACTACGCACATTCCTCTTGCGTATCCTATTATTGTTAGGTTTGTTCCTTCAAATACGAAGTCAGCGTTACAATATCCTGCTGTCATTTCGTGGCTGAATGTTAAACTTGGTAATTCTTTTACTCCTGAGAATTCTTCTATGCATGGATTTATTGATGCTGGTCTTGTGTTTGTAGGATCATCATCTGGGTCGTAGAATCGTTGATGCGCGAAGTATCCTAAGTAGTTAGGCCACATTATGCTTCCGCTGAATTTTATGTCGTGTAATGAGTCTTCGCAATAAATTGGTGGTCGATTAACGTTTGATATGTTTACTTGCCACGTCCACGTTGATGATGAATCTATTGCGTCTATTGCTTTCATTGTTATGTTGTTTATTCCTTCGCTGAAGAAATCAAAGTATACTTGGTATGATGAATTATATTTTGAGATAACATTTGTTTTTGTTTCTATTAGTTCCCCGTTCACATATAATTCTGTTTTTAATGAATTGAATTCTCCTTCCGGGTCATTCATATATATTACTGGGTCTATTTCTATGTTCGCGTCGAATACTATGTATGTGTTTTCTTCTCCTTCTATGTATGATGGATTAGTCATTTCTGCTGCGTTTTTGTATCCTGCATATGTTGTTCCGTTTTCGAAGTAAGGTCTTATTTCTGTGAATCTTGGTGGCGTGGTTTCGTTGTATACTCTGAAGTTTATTGTTTGGTTTGTTGAGCTGCCTTCTAGGTCTGTTACTTGAACTGTTATGAATTGTTCTCCTACTGTGTTAGGAACAAATGTTAGTGTTGCTACGTCTTCGTATCCTACGTGTTTAGTGAATGATATTATTGTTATGTTTGATTGGTTTATTGTTGTGTATGTTAGTTCTTCTGTCGGATTCGGTAAGTATAAGTCGAAGTCTGTTGCATATAGTATTTCTGTTCTTGTTCTTCCTTGTGCCATGTTGTTAAATGTTATTTCTTCATCTGTTACGTTATTTCTTGGGTTCATGTCAAAGAATGGCGGATCGTTTTCATTTAGTACTGTGAATACTAGGTTAGTTGTTGAATTTACGTTGCTTGCTCCATGTGAGTCATATAATGTTATTGTTAAGTTATGTGTTCCTACTAGTTCGTTTGCGTACAGTGTTTTGTTTGGTCTTTGGTTTTCTGGATGCGTGTTTGTTTTGTTTATTATCCAGTTTGATAGGTTGAAGTGCCAATTCGTTATGTTCGCGCTTCCTTGCATATACGTATTGTTTTGTTCTAACGCCATTAAGTATATTTCTTGGTTGAATCTTGGGTTGTTGCTTGAAATTGATATGTATACGTTGTCTCCGTCTGGATCCGTTGTGTTGAATGGAACTATTATTTCGTCGTTTTGATTATGTATTATTGGTTCTGTTAGCGTACTTATTATTGGTGGTTGATTCGCTATTATTTCTAGGTTCATTATTCTTGTATGGTTTAGTCCTTGGTTGTCTGTTGCTGTTATTTCTATTTCCCAGTTTCCTATTAAGTCTTGGTTAAGGAATGTTAGCGGCATTACTCCTGTTTGTGAATTTATGTTAAATCTTGAATCATTAGTTGTGTATGTTATTATTCCTGTATTATTAATATCGTAAGTGTGTTGGTCCGGGTCTGTTGCGTTTACTTTGTATACTGCCGATGCCACATATAAGCTTACTGATAAATTGCTCATGTTTGTTTGTCCGCCTATGTTTTGTTCGTATAAGCTTAATTCATGTACTTCAGGGGGATCGTTTACGTTAGTTATGTTAAAGAATACCGGGATTGTTGATGATGAACCTAATTGATCTGTTAATTCTATGTTCATCATTCTGCATATTACGTGGTTGTTTGTTAAATTTGTTATGTTTATTAGTGCTGATGCGTTGTTCCATGAATTATTTAATACTTGTAATGTTTGGTTCCATTCAAAGTATTGTGGGGCGCAATGAGGATCTATTGTTTCGTTATATAAAGGTAGTATTCTGAAGCTTATTGTGTCATTTTCATCAGGGTCTCGTGCTTCTATTAATAATTCGAATGGTTCTCCTTGCGTTCCTATTATATTAGTTAAATTAGTTGTGACATAAGGTAATTCGCTTGTTCTATTTATTTGTAAATTAAACGTTTGGTTCGTTGCAGGTCTGGATTCATTACTTCCGTAACTGTCCGTCACGAATATTGTAACAGTCCAATTTCCTACGTCCGCGTTTGTTGGTTTTCCTTCAGGGAATCCTAAAAGAATTGTTGTTTGATTATTTTCTTCAGGAGTAACTAATTTTAATCCTAATCCTTCATTGTGTGATAATGAGAAGTTTAATGGTAAGTTTAATTCTTCGTCGTATGCTTCTACTAAGTAAGTCCAGTTTGATTCTGGTAACGCATTAAGGCTTAAATCAAGTATTTCTGTTTCGAATCTTGCTTGGTCATTTACTGGTATTATTGTTAATTTAAAGTCTCTGAATACGCTGTATCCTTCTGCTGCTGTTTCTTCTGCTCTTAATCTTATTGTATAATTAATTGGTGATTCTGATGCAGGTAGTGTTGTTCCTGTTAGTGTGTAGTGTGTTGGTTCACACACCATAGTTCCCGTGTTTTGATTTAAGCTATGGCATAAGTCTCTTTCAGATGTGTCTGTTATTGAGTATGATAATGTGTCTCCGTCAGGGTCTGTTGCGTTGAAATAAACGTTGTATACTTCGTCTTCTGTTATTTCTTGATATTCAAATATTTCTGTTCCGTTCGCGAAGAACATTCTTAGATTTGTTGGAGCTGAATTTCTTATTTGTACTGTTCTGTTTCCTTGATGTTCTATTTCTCCTCCTAGATAAGTTGTTACTTCGCAAGTCCAGGTTTCATTTTTTGTTGTTTGGGTTGATGAAACTGTTGTTGAGTTTCCTATTCCTGTTATTTCTCCGTTTCTATACCAGTTTATGTTGTAATAATCGTATCCTTCAAAGTCGAATGAACATATTAGTGTATCTATCGTGTAAGGATTTAAGGGTTCTATGAATACGTTGGGTGAATTGGCGCCTGCTGTGTTTATTAGAAAAATAATTAGCATAGTGACTAATACTAGGATTGTTTGTTTGCTTTTTTTGTTTATTAGTTTTTGTAGCATTTTTATTTTTTGTTTTGTTTTTCTCCTAGTTTTTGTATTATGTATTCTTTTAGTGTCATGTCTCGTGTTATTGCTTCTATTTTTAGTTGTTTGTGTATGTCTTCAGGTATTTTTATGTTTATATTAGCCATTTTTTTATTTTTTTTAACACGACCCTCTTTTTATTTTTCATTTTTTTGTATTTATAAATATTGGTTTTTTTATTTGTGTTTCTTTGTTTTTTTTTAATTAAACAAAAAAAAGACTTATTTTAGTTATTTTTATTATTTTGTTAATTTTAGTTATTTTAATAAGTTTAATAACTTTTTAGTATTTAAATGTTTTGAATAATCAATCAAAAGATAATCTTTATATACTAGGAACTAGACATTGCTTATATGAAAAAAAGTTCTTTATCCAACAAAGAGAAATTGTACGTATTAGCAGGCATTATTGTTTTATTAGTTATTCTATTAATAATTGGTTCAAGTTTATACAATAAGCTTTCTACTTCTTCTAAAGGAAAAATAGAACTAAATTTAAAAGATTCTAAGATTGTTTCCGGGGAAGAAACTCGTCTTTTTGTAATTGTTAAAAACACCGGTTCTTCTTTGATGGAAGGCACTTTGTTCATCACTGCTGATGATGTTTTAGCAGTTAATGTATCTCATGAAGATCCTAGTGTTTTGAACATTAAGCTATATCCAGGAGAATCAGTTACTAGGATTTTTAGTGTTTCTGGAATCACTAACGCTATTAGAACAGATTATAAGTTATTAGCAACAATTAAAAAAGGTAATGAGACTGTGTCTTCAAACGAATTAATTCTTACAGTTACTAAAGATTAAAAAAATTAACTAAATTGTTAAGAAAAAAGTCATTACAGGCACCATTATGCAAGCCATCATAGTATTTCTAGGTATCCCTACGATGTTAACATACAATCCTAGAATTGTTGAAACAACCAATATTAATAATCCTAAGTATCCTGATAATATATAAGTCATTATTGTTATTAAGCTAAGAACTATTTTCACTACGGATTCATATTTTATTTTTTTCATTATTTTTAAGAATTTTTCCGCGCATTTCTTTGCTGAGAAAACACTTATTCCTCCGCTTATCATCGCCGCAGCTATAAGTAATGATGTTTCAGGTACTTGCCATAGTTCTTTTACTACGATTACTGCACCGTTTCTTGCCTTGCCTAATACGCTTAGTGCAGCTATGGACATGAAGAAATTAACTGTTGTTATACTCCCCATCATTATTAAGAAATTTTTAGCGTCTGACTCTTTTGAGAATATCGAAGCTATTCCCGCGGCAGTGCTTGATCCTAGTCCTGGAAGAATAGCTGTGATGAATCCTGACGCCGCGCCTAGCATAGAATTCTTTATTCCTGTCTTAATGTTTAACTCCGTTTTTTTTGTTAATTTTTGTTCCGGCATCACACTTTTTTCTTTTAAACTAAATATTAGAGTCGAGCATCCAAATAATCCTGAAAGTAAGGGAAATAAAGGATTTTCTATTCTTGAATTTAAAACCATCACCCCCAATATTCCTGCTGTTACATAAGTAAATAATGCTTTTCCTTTTTTGTCAGTTCTAGAAATTATGAATATACCTGCTATTAATAATAGTTCAGGTATGTGTTTTGAAGCTATTGGATAAATTATGTTTATTATTTGTTCGAAGAAATAATAAAAAATGAAAGAAATTATTAGTCCGAATAAAGATCCTATTATTGTTAGTTTTACTGCTTCTAATCCTTTGCCTTCTAAGAATAATCTGTGTCCTGGTAAGACGCTTAAAGCAGAACTTGGTTCTGGCGCTCCTAAAAAAATACTCGGAATAGTACTTACGAAGCTGTGTGTGATCGACATGCTTATTATGAAACAAGCAATTGATTCTACTCCTGCTATTCCTAATAATTTCGCGGAAATAGATAAAAGCATAACCGCTACTAAATTAACATGTATTCCTGGAACTAAGCCTGTAAAAGTCCCAGCGATTATCCCTAGTAGCGTAGCTACTAGTATTTCTGTGAACATACTTTTATTTTTTTATTAAAGTTTATAAGTTTCTGTTGTTTAAAATCGTATGTTTTTCGAGGACTTATTGTTTGTATGCTTTTATTATGATTATGTCTTCTGTTGGCCAGTCTTGGTGTCCGTTTCTTGTTGTTGTTTGTACTTGTTTTATTTGGTCTACTACGTTCATTCCTTCCGTTACTTTTCCGAATACTGCGTATCCTGGGTTTCCTGGTGCGTAGTTTAGGAAGTTATTGTCTGCTACGTTTATGAAGAATTGGCTCGTCGCGCTGTTTTCTGCAGGTGTTCTTGCCATAGCTATTGTTCCTTTGTTGTTTTTTAGTCCGTTGTTTGATTCTAATTTTATTGGCGGATTTGTTGTTTTTTGTGTTCCGTTTGGTAAGAATCCTCCTCCTTGTATCATGAATCCTGGTATTACTCTATGAAATATTAGTCCGTCGTAAAATCCTGATTCTACGTATTCTATGAAGTTCTGCGTTGTTATTGGTGCGTTTTCTTTGTCTAGTTCTATTTTTATGTTTCCTTTATTTGTTTCTAATATTATTATTGGATTCATTTCATTTACCTCTTCATTATTTGTTTGAATTATTTTAAAAAAGAAAAAGATTGCTATTATTATTGTTATTGCTATTATTACTTTTTTTGTTTTGGATTCTTTTTTGTTATGTTTTTTGTTTTTTGTTTTTTTCATTTTATTATTTGGTTTTTGGTTTTTATTAATAAAATTTTTGGGCGTTATTTATTATTATTGTTTTTTATAATAGAAATGCTTTTATATTAGAAGGTTTAATTGTTGTTGATGGAAATAAAGATTGATACTTCTAAGGATTCTAAAAAAGACATAGCTAAGGTTATTGGTTTGTTGCAAGATTTGATTAATGATGATTCTGCTAAGAGTGTTTATGATGAAACGCCTGTTCAGGAAAATGTTGGTTTTTTTGATAGGGATTTGAGTATTTCTGAGAAGCCTAGTACTATCAAGGATGATTTAGATAGTGATTTGTTTAGTGTTTTTGATTCTGATTCTTCTGATACTAAATCTTTTAATGAATCTAGTTCTGATCTTAAACAAGATGTTCCTACGCCTAGTTCTTCAAGGTCTGGATTAGATTTAGAGTTTAAGGATGATTCTAAGCCTAGCACTTCTAGTTCTGTTCCTAGTTATCATAGTTTTGATTATTTTGATAAACCTAGATCTTCTAATATTGATAATTCTAGTTCTGTGAGTTCTAGCGCTAGTTCTAGTACTAATTCTAGTTCTTCAAATTTAAGTACTTCTGATAATAGTAATGATGTTAAATCCTCTACTAAGTTTAGAGATCCTAATACTGATTTGTTTAGTATTTTTAATTCTGGTAGTAATTCTGATAATAAAGATAAAAGAATTATTCCTTATTAGTTATCCTTTTATAACTCCTAAGGGTTTAAGTTTCGCTATTAGTATTCCTATTCCTGCTTTGTTTGATATTTGTACGACTTCGTCTACGTCTTTATAGGCGAGAGGGGCTTCTTCTGTTATTCCATTCATGGATGCTGCTTTTATCATTATGTTTTTTTCTTGTAGTTCTTTTTTTATTTGGTTCCCGGTCCATTTCTTTTTTGCTGCGAATCTTGATAGAAGTCTTCCCGCGCCGTGTGCTGTGCTTCCGAAGCTTTCTTTCATAGAATTTGTCGATCCTGCTAATACGTAACTACTTGTACCCATGCTTCCTGGTATGAATATTGGTTGTCCTGTTTCTTTGTATTTTTTAGGTAATTCTTCATGATGTTTTGGGAACGCTCTTGTTGCTCCTTTTCTATGCACTAGTACTTTTTTTGTTTTTCCATTTATTTCGTGTTCTTCTATTTTCGCGATGTTATGTGCTACGTCATAAACTGTTTTTAGTTCTATTTCTTTTTTGAACACTTCTTTAAATGATTCTCTTACTTGGTGCGCCATTATGTGTCTGTTTGTCCATGCGAAGTTTGCCGCTGCGCACATTGCTTCGTAGTAATCTTTTCCTAATTCGCTGTTTATTGGAGCATTTATTAAGCTTTGATCTGGTAATTCTTCTTTATTGTTTTCTTCCATTTTTCTTATGTAATCAGAACATACTTGGTGTCCTAGTCCTCTTGATCCACTATGTATAAGTATCATTATTTGTTTTTCTTTGTTTATTCCGAATTTTTTTGCGATTTCTTCATCGTATATTTCGTCTATGTATTGTATTTCTATGAAGTGATTTCCTGATCCTAGTGTTCCTAGTTGTGATTTTCCTCTGCTTCTTGCTTTTTGTGAAACTTTTTCAGGATTAGCATTTAACATTTTTCCGTTGCTTTCGCACATTTCTATGTCTTCTTGTGTTCCTATTCCTTTTTTTACTGCCCATTCTGGTCCTTGAGTCATTACTTCGTTTAGTTCTTGGTCATTAACTTTGAATATTGATTTTTCTCCTACTCCGGGAGGTATTTTTTTGAATAAGACTTCTAGCAGTTCAGGAATTTTGTTTTGTATTTCTTCTTTTGTTAAGTTGGATGTTAATAGTCTTACTCCGCAGTTTATGTCGTAGCCTATTCCTCCTGGGCTGATTATTCCTTTTTCTAAGTCGAACGCTGCTACTCCGCCTATGCTGAATCCGTATCCTTGGTGAGCATCAGGCATCATTATTGAGTATTCTTGTATTCCTGGTAGACAAGCAACGTTTATTCCTTGTTTTAGTGAGTCGTCTTCCATCATTTTTTTTAGTAGTTCTTCTGATGCGAATATTTTTAGTGGAACATTCATATTATTGGTTTTTTCTATTACGTACGAGTATTCGTTTATTTTTTTAGGATTCATGTTTTTGCCTTTTTTATAAATCGTGTACTATTTGTATTACGTGTTTATTTTTTTCTTGTTTTATTTCCATTTCGCTATAAGTTATTGCTTTTATTGTTGAGTGAACTTCGTAATTCTTTGCGTAGTCACCTATTAGTTCCGTTGTTAATTCATATTCTTCTTGGTTTTCTTTTATTTGAAGATTATTCGTTTTTTTTATGAGTAATTGTTCCGTGTCTAATAAAAAAAGTATTTCCTCTAAGAAATCATAAAGTAAAGCTTTTTTGTTTTTTGCTTTTATTTTTATTTTCTTCGTGATTTTTTCTTTTATTAGTTCCGGATTTGTCATAACTGTGGTTGTTGCTATTAAAGCGTTAGAGAATGCTTCTTCTATTGTTTCTCCGTACGCTCTTATTTTTGTGTCTGCAGTGTGTTCTAAGAACTCAAATTTTTTGTTCATTAATACTTGGAAGTCTTTATTTTTATTAAAATGTTTTTGATTTTTACAAATCTATTATTCTTCCTTTTGGTCCTACGTTTATTATTTTTGTTTTATCTATGAATTCTTCTAGTCCTTGTGCTTCGTGTACGTGGCTACATAATACTATGTCTGGTTTAAATTTTTTTATTGCTTCGTGGACCGCTGTGCTTCCCGGTACGAATTTTGAGAATTTTTCCATTTTGGTGTTTGCTGGATGAACGTGAGTGACCATTATTTTTTTGTTTAAATAAGATATTCCTTGGTGTGCTTTTTCTAACGTGTTAAATATTTCATTTTCTGTTAATCCGTGTATTCCTATGTTTGCAGATCCGCATCCGAAGAATCCTATGTCTTCGTATTTTACGCCGTGTCCATGTATTAATTTAGCTTTGTTTATGTATGATAAGAAGTCTGCTGATGCTTTACTTTCGTGATTTCCATGTACGAATATTGTTTTTATGTTTTTGTCTTTAAATGGTTTTAATACGTTTTCTAATGAGTCTTCTTCTATTAAGTCTCCGCATAGTATTACTAGGTCTGCTTTTTCTTTTTGTGCTTTGTTAGCTAGTGTTTGTGCTAAGAATTTGTTTCCGTGTATGTCTCCTGCGCTTAGTATTCTCAAATTAGAACACCTTATTTTTTTGTTCTTTCTTTTATTTGTATTTCAGGAGTTACTAGGTTTATTATCGTTGAGGGCACGCTTTTCTTTTCGCCTTCATATATTATGAAGTCTACGCCTTTTTTTACTGATTCATTCAAGTCATCTAATGACGTCATGAAGTTTTCGCCTGTGCTATTGGCGCTTGTTGATATTATAGGGACTTCTAATTCTTTTACTATTTCTGAGAACCAATTGCTTGGTATTCTTACTCCTAAAGTGTTTATTCCTTGTGTTACGTTGTGTGCTACCGCGTTTTTATTTTTTAACTTTAGTATTAGGGTGAAGCAGTGTTCTTTTCCGTTTATGTCTAGTTTTTTTCCTAGTGCGTCAAAATATTTTTTTTGTTCTTTATTAATTTCGCAATTTTTTTGTATCCATTCTTTTGATGGTGCTATTACTGAGAATGGTTGTATGTTGCTTTTTTTGAGTTTTCTGATTTTGTCTACTAATTCTGGTTTTGTTGCGTCGCAACCTATACCGTATATTGAATCAGTTGGATATATAAATACTGATTCTTTCATTTTTTTTAGGTATTTTCTCTTGAAATTTGTTAATTCTTCTTTGTTTATTACTTGCATGTGTTAGGGTAACGAAAACTTATTTAAAAAGTTATTTGAAAAAAAATAGTTTATTGTTTTTTTGGTTAATTTTTTGTTTTTTTTTACAAAACTTTATATTGTTTCTTTATGTTCTTTTTGTTATGATTCCTTGGATTAATAAGTATGCGCCTGTTTCTTTGAATGACGTTGTTGGTCAGGATAAGCAGTTGGAATTATTGAAAAAGTATGTTGTTAATTTTGAGAGTAGTAGGAAGCCTGTTCTTCTTTATGGTGGTACTGGTGTTGGTAAGACTGCTAGCGTTGTTGCTTTTGCTAATGATAATAATTTTGAGTTAGTGGAGATGAATGCGTCTGATACTAGGAATGCTGAGTCTGTTTCTTCTTTGTTGTCTAGTGTAGTTAATCAAGTTTCTTTGTTTGGTTCTGATAAGCTTATTCTTGTTGATGAAGTTGATGGGTTGTCAGGTACTAAAGATAGGGGTGGTTTGCAGGCTTTGATTAAGATTCTTGCCGTTAGTAAGTTTCCTTTTGTTATTATTTGTGAGGATGCTTATTCTGATAAATTAAAGCCTTTAAGGAAGATTTGTGAATTGGTTGAATTTGATTCTTTGTGTGTTGATGATATTTTGGTTGTTTTTAAAAAGATTTGTGCTTCTGAGGGTATTGTTTATGATGATTCTGCTTTGACTCAGCTTGCTAGGATGTGCGGTGGTGATTTAAGAGCTGGTATTAATGATTTGCAATCTTTGTCTTTAAAGGGTTCTCTTAATGATGATGATGTTTCTTTTCTTGATTCTAGGGATTCTGTTCAGGAAATCGAGGATGCTTTGTTTAAAGTTTTTAAGACTTTGAATGTTGATGTCGCGTTAGGTGCTTTTGATAATGTTTCTGAAGATCTTGATAAAATATTTTTGTGGGTTGAGGAGAATATTCCTTATGAATATTTGAAGCCTAAATCTTTAATGCTTGCTTATGATAATTTGTCTTTGGCTAATGTGTTTTATGGTAGGATTAGGAGGTGGCAGTATTATCGTTTTTATGTTTATTGTTATAATTTGTTGAGTGCAGGTATTGCGTTATCTAAGGATGAAAAGAATCCTATTTCTGTTAAGTATAAGCCTTCTTCTCGTTTGTTGAAGATTTGGATTTTTAATAATTCTGTTGCTAAAAGGAGAAGTATTGCTCAAAAAGCAGGTCGTATTACTCATACTGCTTCTAAGAAGGCTTTTTCGAGTGTTGTTCCTTTTTTACAATTAATGTTTCACAATAATCATGGAGTTAATTCTTTTGTTAATGAGTTTGATTTGTCTGATGAAGAAGTTACGTGGTTAAAAAAGAAAGTTTAATTCATAAGAATTCTAGTTCTACGCAGAAATAATCTGATGAGGGATATTCTTCTGTTATTGCAGGTACTAAGTTTAGTTTTTTTAGTTCTTTTGCTTTTTTTTGTATTAATTCATAATGTGTTATTAGTCTGTTTCTTTCTTTGTCTATTGTGAGTTCTTTTTCTTTGAATATTTTTTTGGTTATTAGTTCTTTTTTTATTTTTGTTAGTTGTTTTGTTTTTTGTTCTTGGTTTTTTCCTTGTTCGTATTTGAATCCTGGTTCGTGTCCTCTTATGTATATTGCTCCTCTCATTAGTAAGTATTCGTTTGTGAGTTCGTCTGTTTCTAATTTAGTGTTTTTTGCTCTTCGTTTTAGTCTTTCTCCTACTTGTACTTGGTTTTTTAGTTTGGCTGTGCAGTAATGTGCATTCATTTTTAGTTGTGAGCATTTTTTTAGTAGTTTTAGTGCTAATTCTTGACTTCCTTTTACTCCGTAGCTAGTATTGTTTTTTCTTTTGTATTTAGTCATGTCATAATGATTCGTGTCTGTGTCTGACAATTCTAATTCGTTAAGGTTGAGAAAATGTATTTTGTTTTTTAGAAAATTTATTAATTTCTCTGTTTGTTTTTGTTTTCCTGGTATTACAGGTATTTCTACTCCTGTTTTCCATGAAAATTTTTTTGCTAGTTCTATTTTTTTCCAGTTCTTGTCATTTTCTAAGTCTGGGTGAAATCTTATTTCGTCTAAGCCTGCTTTGTATAATTTTTTGAGTTTTTCTTCAGTTACTAAGTCTAGTGATGTGTATAGGTGTATGTGAAAGTTTTTTCCTAGTTTCTTTTTTAGTTGTTTTATATATTCGCAAGTTCTAGTTATTTTTATTAAGGGATCGCCTCCTGTTATTCCTGCTCCTTTTGCACCTGTCATTTTCGCTTCTTCGAATAGTTCTTCTGGTTTCTTAGGATTTTTTATTTTCCATTCGTTCGCATAGATTTCGTCGTGAGCGTATTTTTCTGAGCTTATAGGGCAGTAGAAGCATTTTCTTGGACATAGTCCTGTTATGAATAATACTAGTTTTTTTCCTTGAACGCATTGTTCACATCCTTTACAGAGTTTTCCTGTTTTGTACGAGTTCCAGGATGTTTCTTCATAACTTTTATTCATCATTTATTCATGATTCTTGTTTTTATTAAAAATAATTGCTTTTTTTATAGCACTCTTCTATACATAGTGTTTGCTAGAACCCATTCTATTATTAGAAATAAGAATACGAGTATAGGTGCCCAGTAGTACAAATTATGATTTATGTATGCTCTGTTTGTTTCAAGAGTTATTTCGTTTATTACTGTTTGAATATCATTTGTTGTTTCTACTCTGTGATATGTTCCTCCTGTTTCTTCTGACATAAGAATCATTATTTCATCGTTAAAACTTGCAGGTATTTGATAGTATTCTGGTAGAAATCCTAGAGGTCCTGCTTCTGTGCCTATTGCTATTGAGTGTATAACTACTTGGTTTTGTTTTGCGTAGAAAATTGCTTCGTCCATTGTTCCTGTTATGAATGATCCTGCGTTGTCTAATCCGTCAGATATTATTATTAGCATTTTTCCTTGTTCTGGTTTTGATTCGAACAAATTCGTAGCTGTTATTATTGCTCCTCCTACGTCTGTGCCTCCTATTCTGAAAATCTCTGTTTGGTCTAAAGATAATAGTAGTTCTGTTTTTTCTTGTGTGAATATTCTTTGTATTTTGCTTACTCCTGCGAATGTTATGAGTGCGTACTCAGGTCCGCTCGGCATATTATTTACTAATTCTGATATTATTGATTTTGCTGATTCGAATCTTGATGATCCTATGTCTGGTGAAGTCATTGAAGCGCTTGAGTCTAATGCGAAAATTATGTTTACGTCGCTTCTTTCACCCATCACCCATATTGTTGCTCCTGATACCGCTATTATTAGTACAAATATTGTTAAGCATCTTATTATTAAATGGGTTAGATTGGCTGTTATTATGTTTCCTTTGTTCATTCTTTTTAGTGCTTGAATATTTGAGAATATTAGTGCTTTTCCTCTGGATCTTTTTAAGAAGTAGTAGTGTGCTATTATCATTATAGGTATTAAGAATAAGAACCATAAGTATAACGGATTGTTGAAAGTAACGTACATTCTACACCTCTTTTTAAGCACGTGTTTGACTTATTTATTTTATATTCTTTTTTTGTTTGTGTTTCTTTAAAAACATTTTGGTTTAGTTATTTGGTTAAAGCAAATTTTATAAATAATACGTTGTTTTCGAGAATTGTCGCCTCTGTAGCTCAGCGGTAGAGCGCTACCTTGGTAAGGTAGAGGTCGCGAGTTCAATCCTCGCCAGAGGCTTTTTAATTTTTAATTCAGAATGCTAAGACAACTTGATTTTTCTATTTTTATAAATTTTAAAAAAAATAAAAAAAAGTTTTATTTTACTAAGGATAGACCTTCTGTTGTTTTTATTCTTAGTATGTTTTCTTTGTATGTGTCGTATTGGTTTTGTGCTTCTCTAAATATTGGTCTTGTCCAGTTTTGACTAGAGTTATATTCTTTTATTTCTCCGTGTTTGTCCATTATTCGTACTAAGTCTAGTTTGTGGTCGTTCTTTTTGTTGTCTACGTATTGTATTACTGATCCGTCTTCTCTTTTTACTGTTAGTACATTCCCGTATACTTGGCTTGTTTTTGGCATTCCTAAGTACTTGGTTCTTGATTTTATGAACCCCGGTGTTCTTATTGCTTTTTTGAACATTACTTCTTCTTTTACTATTTCTCTGTTGAAGTCGTAACTAGATGTTTTAGTACAGCTAGGTGTGCTTATTGCTAGCATACTACCCGCGATTATTGATAATAGTGTTTTTTTGGCTGACATTTTTGTTTACCTCTGTTTTTATGAAAGTTAATCACATATATAAATCTTTCGTTTTTTAATTACTTTATAGTGGTAACTCAATCGTTTTGTTGGTTTTCAGTCCAGAACTAAATGAATTAATTGACCCAGAATGATAACTAAAAAAAACAAGAACGCGTATTCATATTTTAAATCAATAAACAAAGACATCATTAAAAAACTTAGAATGGCTGAAATTACAGATGTTAAAAACATTCCTTTAAAGCTATGAAGAACCCCTCTATGCCTAAACTTTTTTCCTTTAAAAAAACTAAGCATTAATCCTGTTAGCCAAGAAACTAACGCGAACGGTAAAAAAAATTTGAATATCCATGAATTAGTTTTGTCTGCGTCAGGTAATAAAAGCCCCGCGAAGAACAAGTACAAAGAAATTATTGTTACCGCGACGTTTTGTTCAATTATTGAATACAGTTTTAATCCTAAGAATAAATCAAATAACATTATTGCGAATAATACTATTATTCCTGATATTAAGTGGTTTTTTCCTTTCATTTTTAAGTAACATAAAAGTTATATATGCTTTTTAATTATTAATATAATGGTTTGCCCTTGTCCTTATAAAAGTTGCAGTAATAACAATGATTGTGATGCTTGTAAATCTTATCATCACGGCTTAGGTCAAAAGACTTATTGCGAGAAACAAAAATAAGCTTAAAAAAAGCCTCTGGGGGGAGTTGCACCCCCGACCTCGAGATTACATTGCGACTCGGTTTTTTTCCGATTATCGATACAAGTCTCGCGCAATAGCTACTATGCTACAGAGGCATGTATTTTTGAGAAACCTTGATGTTTTAAAAAAGTTTCTACTCAGCAAGTTCGTTGTTAGTTTCATTATTTTCTAGAAATAATATTATGTCTGTAGGGTCTTCTATTTGTTTTTTTAAAGTAAAACTTTTTGTTATTTTTTTTATTAGTTCTTCTGTGTTTCTTGCTTTTTTTAGCATCGTTATTATTATGGTTGCTTCCTTTTTTGCTGTTTTTTTTATTTCTTGTAAAACTTTGTTTAAGTCGTGAAAGTGATGTATTACTGTTACGCAGAGTATTAAGTCGTATTGGTTTTCTTTTGTATATTTTTCTAGGTTTTCTGCGTAGTCATTTATTGTTTCGAATTTTCTTTTTTTTAGTCCTTCTTGTAACATTTTTTTAGATGGTTCTAGACAAGTTACGTTGTTGAAGAATTCTGTTGATATACCTGTTCCTGCGCCTATGTCTAAGACGTTGTGAAATTCTTGAGTTAGATTATTTTTTATTGTTGTGAGTTTTCTTCTTTGTTCTTCTCCGTGTAATTCTTCGTATCCTTTGGAGGTTTCTTCGTAGTATTCATAATCTTTTTTTTTGTTCATTTTCTTATGAGAATTAAAAAAAATAAAAAAAATAAAAAAAATTATAGGTCGTTCAGTGTTAGTAGTGCTACTGAGCTGTTTATTTTAGCTTTTGCTTCCATTCCTACTAAGAATTTTACGCTTGCTCTTTCTGAAGCTGATACTAAGTCTTTATCTATTGCTCCGTCAAATACTATTGCGTAGATTCCTGTTGCTAAGCTTTTTATGGTGCTTTGTAGTTCTGTTACTGGCACTTTTCCTAGTATGTTCAATTTATCATTCAGGATGTAAGCCCCTCTTGTTCCTATCAAGTCTTCTAGCATTTCTGAGAATTTTTTAGATTCTGCAGGTGTTGGCTTTGATGGTTTTTGAACTTCTTGTGGTTTTTGGTAGCTCGGTTGTGGTCTTGTTTGTGTTGTTGGTTGTGATCTTCTATCTCTATTATCTCTTTGGTCTCTGTTGTTTAATATTTCTTTTTGTTGATAGCTCTTTTTTACACTTGCCACATCTGTATTGAATGCTCCTGAAGATATGTCTAGTCTTGCTTGTTCGGCAGTTATTCTAGATCTTAAGGCTTTGTGTATTTCTTTTTTTGCTAGTTCTTCCACTTCTTTTCCATCAGGTGCTCTGCAAACATAATCTAGTTCTGCAGAAGATAATAGTTCTTGTACTATTAGCATTCCACCTCTATCTCCGTCTACGAATACAGTCATTGTTTTTTCTTTACTAAGATCAATTATTGTTTGTGGTACACTGGTTCCATTTAGTGCTATAGCGTTTTTGAATCCGTGTTTTAGTAGTGTTAGAACGTCTGCTCTTCCTTCTACTAATATTACTTCGTCGCTTTCTGCTATTCCTGGTCCTGCTGATAGTTTTTCTCTTCCGAATTCCACTATTTCCATTACTCTAACGGATTGTGATACTTCTTCTGATAATTCTTGAGAGTCAGGCATGGAGTTGTACATTAAATCTCTTAGTAATTCTTTTGCTCTGTTTATTACTGCTTCTCTTTTGCTTATTCTTATATCTTCTATGTTGCTAACTTGTATTTTTGCGTTGCAAGGTCCTATTCTTTGTATTATTTCTACTGCTGCAGCCACTATGCTTGTTTCTGCTTTATCTAGACTACTTGGTATTACTATTTCTCCGTTTGTTTTTCCTGATTTTGTATCTACGTTTACTTCTATTCTTCCTATTCTTCCTGATTTTTGTAGTTCTCTTAATTCTAGGTCCGCACCTAGTAATCCTTCTGTTTGTCCGAATATTGCTCCTATGACATCAGGTCTGTCTACCACGCCGTCTATGTTTATTTTTGCATGAATAATGTATTTTGCAGCAACTTGTGCTATTTTTGCCATTTCTATTCCTCCTTGGTTTCTGTTTTTTCTTTTCTATGTTAGTCAATAAAAATTTTTTTAGAACAAGAATTAAATTGTTAAGTTCTTAAAAGTCTTTTTTTGTTTGGTCTGTTTTTACACAGGTCAAGGACTTTTAAGGCTTTTTTTCACCTCTAAAAACCTAAATTAATGATGTGATAATAAATGAATATCTTGTTCTTAATTATTTATGACTATTATGTAGCCCGAGACACTAACTCCCAAGCTCATTGCTCGGTCATTAACTTTCGTTAATGCCCTCTTTTGGAGGGTTTCGCCTTGTGCTCCATTGAGTACTCTCGTGTCGGGCTTATGTAATGGAAGTTATTTGAATTATATAAATATTACCAATTGCGTTGTTTTTACGAATTTTGAGTAGTTATTCTTTTTTTTAGGTTTAATGTTGTGTTTTAATATTATTGTAAAGAATGACTGGAGAAGGTTTTTTAAGAAAAGGGTTAAGTGTTCTTAAAAAGAGGGTGAGGTGTTTTAGTGTGTTTCTTCTCCAGTCTTTAGTGTTTTTCAACAAGCTCGAAAGCAATTGTTGTTTTCACTAAACAATAGTAATTCTTTGATATTTATAAAGTTTTCGTTACTGTTTAGTAAGAATTATCTTATTTTTTAAATTTTAAATCTACAACTGTTAAAAAAAGATTAATAAAGCTTTTTTTTAATTTTTAAAGTCAAAAAAAACTTTAAATTGAAAATAATTAAAAATAAATAAAACAATAAAATCAAATAACTTATTTAAAACTTTATTTAACTTAACAAATATCATTAATCTTTATTTTTTTAGTTAAAATAACGACCAAAATAAGTTTGAACTTATTTAAACAGTTTTTGAAGATTTTATTAAAATAAAAAATTAGAAGAAAAATATATACTGAAATACATTATTGTATATTAAAATAGTTTTTAGCAAAAAATTTATAAATAAATTGAATTATTCAAAAATTCCTTTTTTCAACCCCAAAAAAATAGGTGAGTAAGTTTTGATTTTAAATATACAATCACAAGGTAAAGCTATAACTAACATTAAGATAAAAGATAGTGTTAAATCTAAGATTAAAGAAGAAAAAATTAAAGATTCAAACGAATCATTAAGAGAAAGAACTGATAGAACTCTTATTAATGCTAGAAAAGAAGGTGTTTATACAGCTACTAAGAATGGTTTGGTTGCTAATTATATCGCGCCTTTGGCAATTCATTTAGGTTTTAGTTCTTTCGTAATTATTCTTTTAACTGCTTTACCTCAATTAATAGGTGCTTTTTCTCAATTATTTGTTGAGCGTTTAGCTCACTTCTTTAAGAATAGACATAAACTAATGATTATATGTGGTTACTTTGAAGCTTATGTATGGATTTTAGTTACGTTGATTGCTGCTTTTTCTATTAATTATCCTTTTTTATTAATCTTGTTAGTTGTGCTTGATGCTGTTTTTGTTAATATTCAAAACCCTATTTGGAACGCTATTCTAGGCGATGTTATTCCCAGCAATAGAATCGCTACTTATTTCGGTAAACGAAACGTGTTTGTTGGTTTAGCAGGTTTGTTTAGTACAGTTCTTGCAGGTTTAGTTCTTAGTAAAATAGCTAGCATTAATGTCGCTCTTGGTTTTTCCATATTGTTTTTTCTTGGTTTTTTATCCGCTAGGCTAGCTGTTAATAGTCAGGAAAGAATTTTTGATCCTTCACCGAAGTCTATGTATTCTAAAGATTATTCTTTTTATCAGTTTCTTAAAAACGTGAAGAAAAATAATTTTGGTAATTTCGCAACTTTTTTTTCTTTGTATAAATTAGCAGTGGCTGTTTCTACTCCTTTTTTTGCTATTTATATGCTTAGAGAATTGAATTTTTCTTATTTGATTTTCACAATAATTATTGGTGGTGCAGTTCTTAGTTCTATGATTTCTAATAGATTTTGGACTAATTTTACTTTAAGTCAAGGTTCTAGAAAAGTTTTGTTTATTTCTTCTTTTATTATTCCCTTTATTCCTTTGTTTTGGTTAATTAGTGTTGATTGGAAAGTTTTATTGTTAATAGAATTAGTTTCAGGAGTGGCTTGGGCTGGTTTTAATATCGCGTCTTCTACTTTTGTTTTTGAAGCAGTTAATCCTAAGCAAAAAATTAAGTTTCTCGCTTATAACAATGTTCTTGCAGGTATCGGCGCATTTATAGGAACTATGATTGGTATGTTTATTACTTTTTTTGATTTAAAGTTTCTTGGTTCTGTTTTTTTTATGATTTTTCTTGTTTCAAGTATTTTAAGATTATTAGTTGCTTTGTTTTTTGTTAACAAGATTCAAGAAGAAAAAGTTGTTTCTATTGGTTTAAAGGAACATTATAAAAGATTTATCACTATTAGACCTAAGGAAGGCGTCGTATTCGAAATTATTGGTGATGTTAATAAGAATATCGTTAAGAAAACTATTGTTAAGCCTGTTGTTAAAGAAAAAATAAAGAATGTTCCTGGTAAAGGTCCTTTTAAAATTAAGCCTAAATACTAAAAAGATTTATATGTTTTTAATATTTCTTTGTTTTTTATGCGTTTACGTTTTAAGAAGAGTGAATTAGTTGATTTGATTAAAGCTTGGTTTGCTATTAGTTTGGCTTTTGGTATTTTGTCCACGAGTTTATTAAGGCCTTTAGGTTTATTTAATGGTTTTCTTGTTGCTTTTAGTATTTCTTTAGTCACAGCTGGTTTTGGTTTTGTAGTTCATGAACTTTCTCATAAATTTGTTGCGCAAAAATTTTATTGTTCTGCTGAATTTAAATCTAATGATTTAATGCTTGTTTTTGCTGTTCTTATGAGTTTTGCCGGTTTTATTTTTGCTGCTCCTGGCGCAGTTATTATTAATGGTTCTGTTAATAAGAAGCAGAATGGTTTGATTTCTGTTAGCGGTCCTTTTTCTAATTTTGTTTTGGCTTTATTATTTTTGCCTGGTTTCTTTTTGTTTAGTGGTTTGTTAAGATTTTTTTTCTTTCAAGGATTTTTTATTAATTCTTGGCTTGGTTTATTTAATATGATTCCTTTCATTCCTTTTGATGGCGTGCACGTTTTTAAGTGGAATAAACTAGTTTATTTTTTATTAGCAGGTTTTCTTTTAGTTTTAGTTTTTGTTGGCTTTAGTTTATAAAAAAAAGAGTTAAAAAAATTATTTTATGAATTTGAGTTTTTGTTTTATTTCTTCAAATATTTGTTCTGGAGGTTTTTCTCCATTTATTTCTACGATGAATGTTTTTTGTTCTAGAACTGAAACTACAGGCTTAGTTTCTTTGTTGTATATTTCTAATCTTTTCTTTATTGCATCTGGTTTATCATCGTCTCTTTTTATTATTTGTCCACCTTGTGATTCGCATTCTTCTTTGTCTTGGTCTGTTATTTGATCTTCGACATATATTTTATTATTAGCTGTGCATATTAGTCTTTTTGATAACCTTTTAATTGATTCTTCTTCGCTTATATTTATTACTATTACTGCTTTTATTTCTGCGTGTTCTAATAAGAATTTTGCTTGTTCTATGTTTCTTGGATATCCATCCAGTATTATGTTTTTGTTTTTATCTAGTACTTCTTTTATTATTTCGTTGTTTATTTGTAGAGGTATTAGTTTTCCTTGTTTCATGTATTCGTGTAGCATTTTTCCTTTTTCGGATCCTGATGCTACTTCTTTTCTTAGTAAGTCGCCGATTGATACGTGTTCTAGTCCATATTCTTTTGCTATTAGTTTTGCTTGTGTTCCTTTTCCTGAGCCTTGTGGCCCCATTATTATGTAAGTCATCCGAAGTACCCCCTTTCTGGTTTTATTTCTGCGTTTTTCAACCATGATTCTTTTAGTGTTTTAACTACAGGAATTAATTCTTTTTTTATTGTTTGCCACTCCACGAATAAATTTTTTATTAATTGTGTTGCTTTTTCTTCTTCGTAATCTAAGTGAAGTTCTATGTTTGTTCTGTTTAAAAACATTAATTTATTGTATGTTTTATTTACTTCTATTCTTAGATTTTTATCAACTATGTTTGATTCTTTTAATGTATAAAATCTCGAGTCTGGTTGAATTATGTCTTCTAACATATTTATATAGAAATCTATTGTATTACTCATTTTTTTTAGTATTTCTCTTATTATATCATCTTCTTTTGATATTGAATATATTTCAAAATCTTTATTTAGTTCTTCGTAGCTTGGTAAATCGTGTTTTTTTCTGATTTCTTCGTATTGTTTTTTCATGTTTTATTCGAAAAAAGTTTTCATTTAATAATTTACTGTTTTATTATTCTTTATGCTTTGTTTTATAAAGCAAATAAAAAAGTATATAAACTCTTTTTTGTTACTACTAATTATGAAAAACAAAAATAATTTTTTTTGGGGTATTTCATCATCTGTTTTCTTTGTTATAGGAACTATGTTGATGATGTTTTCGAATTTTTTAATATCAGGAGCTATTTTGCTCGTTATTGGCTTATTCACGGCTTTACGCGTTTTAAATAATAAGCGAAGATTTTATTTTGCTGATAATTTCTTGGTTATTTCTGTTCTTCTTGGATTGGTCATTCTTGTTTATATTTTTATGATTGATTATTCTAGTAATTTAGTCATAATTAGTTCTTCTTTTTATGCTTTAAATTTCCTTATTCAAATCAATAATGTTGAAAAGAAAAAAAGAGTTGTTAAGAAATTTAGTGATAACCAAAAGTTAGTTAGAGAAAAAATTTCTGAGTTGAAAAAAAGCGTGAAAGAGTTAAAAGATTATTTTTACACTGAATCCGGTAAATCTTTTCATTTAGGTGGTTGTATTGCTTTGTCTAGGACTAAGCAAGAAAATTTGAAGAAGAGCAATTCTCGACAAGATTTGATTAATAAAGGTTACAAGTCTTGTAAAGCTTGTAATTCTTAGAATTCTCTTAAGGATTTTTGATTTTTGTTATATTTTTCTAGTTTTTTTGGAGGGTTTATTTTTTTGAATTTGTATTTCCAACTTATTAGCATTTCTTCTGCGTTTTTTGCTATGTCTGGCGCGGCGAGTATTCCTTTTATTTTATTTTTATTTATTCCTTTTAGTTCGCTCATTTTTTCAACGTATCTTCTTAGTTGTTCTACTGCTGATAGTCCCGCCGTGTATCTTTTGCATTCTATTATTACTAAGTTTCCTGCGCCGTCATGTCCAAAGACGTCTATAAATCCAAATTTGTTGTGTTCTTCTCTGCTTAAAGGAAGGAAGTCTTTACTTATTAGTTCAGGATTGTTTTTTATCATGTCAGACATATCTTTTTCGCTTCCTGCAAGAGTGATTTTTTGTCCATCTTCTAGTTTTTGTGCTTGAAATCCGTATATTTTTGTTATTGTTATTTGTAATTCGTCTTTGTATTTTTGGTTTTTTGATATTAAAATTAAGGAATGGTTAGTTTCTTGTATTTCTATTGATGATTCTGCTTTCATATAATTAACTGGTGCGCTTCCTTCTGGTTGATGAACTATTAGTGAGTTATCTGATTTTATTATTATTAATCTATCTCCTTCTTCGAGTTCTGCTTCTGCTCTTCCTGAATATAGTATTCTGCATTTGCAAAAGAAAGATATTGTTTTATTAGAGTTTAAGCTTTCGTTGAATATTACTCTGAATTCTGATAAGTTCATAATCATTAGAATGTGTCTTTGTTTTTATTTTTTGCTAAAAAAAATAAAAAAATAAAAAATTAATATAGTGTTCTTGTGTTTTTTCCATCACTTACTGTGTGAACAGGTGCGCTAGATATTATGTTTTGATTTATTAAGCTGTTAACATCTATTGGCGATTTTAGTACTAATTTGTAGCTTCCGTTCATTTGCGTAATATCTAATCTTTCTTCTTCTAAGTAAACTTTTTTCTTTTCTGATTTTATTTTTGGATCTGTGTTAAAATTTGTTTCAATTTCAAAGAAGTCATCTATCGTTCCTGGTTCGTCTCTGTATATCAGTTTAGAGTGTTCTTTTATCAAATCGTTTACGTTTTTCTTTAAGAAATCTATTCCTTTAGGTGTTAATTCCAATATTATAGGATATTCCCCTGTTGGCATTTCTTTTAGTAATTCTGTTGATGGACTTCTGCACATTGTTCTTAGAACGTCTCCTACGACGTAAGCGTTTAGTCCTGAAGGGTCTTCTCCAACCATTATTTTTTTTATTCCTTTTCCTTTTAGTCCTAGCACTCTGTATTTTTCTACTAGGTTTTCTCTGCAATTGCCGTATGTTATAACCATTTTTTGTAACCACCTATTTTGTTTGTTTTTTTTAAAACTTTTTTTAAATTACACGTTAATAAAGTTTTTGATTCGTTGAGTCTAAGAATTATATAAATGTTTCTATTTGTAACTACTATTAAGTGAATTTATGATTAGAATGTTATTGATAACTTAGTATCTTCTTTGAAATTCATTTGTTTGATTTTTCCAACAATTTTTATATCTTCAACCACTAACATTATTAATTCTTTTTGTTCTTTGGTGCTTAATATAGTTATTTGTTCTATTTCTGCTTTCAAAGACAATTTATTTAATGATTTGTGTCTTCTTATTTCTCCTATTATTGTTATTGCTAAATCCCCTATTTTTTCTGCTTCTTCATTTATTAATTCTTTATTAATTTCGGGCCAATTTGATATGTGAATGCTTTCTGTTTTTTCTTGTTCTTTGAAATAATTTTGATATATCTCTTCAGTTATAAAAGGCATTATAGGTGCGAATAATTTTATTTGTTGTAATAATGCATAATAAAGAGTTGCTTGCGCAGTTGTTTTTGATTCTAAGTCTGAATCATTTTGATAAGTTCTGTGTTTTACGAATTCTAAGTAATTATCGCAGAATGATTGCCAGAAAAACACATCTGTTTCGTGTTTTGATTTTGAGTATTCATATTTGTCAAATGCTTCTGTTGATGTTTTTATGGTTTTCATCAGTTTTGATAACAACCATTTATCCATTATTTTTAATTTGAACTCACTTATTGGTTTTTTATAGTCTTTGAAGTTTTCTAAATTCATAAATACGAATTTTGATGCGTTCCATAGCTTAGTAACTGTTTTTTTTCCTGTTACTACGTCTTTTTCTTGATATGGTAAATCTTCACCTAATTTTACTGTTGCTGCCCAATATCTTAAAGAATCAGCGCCATACTTAGCGATTATGTCTTGAGCAACTATGAAGTTTCCTTTACTTTTGCTCATTTTTTGACCATTAGGGTCTTGGCCGTGTCCACTCATCATTATGTCTTTCCAAGGCACATCATTATGATGATAATATGCTTTTACTAACGTGTAGAACGCCCAAGTTCTTATTATGTCATGTGCTTGTGGTCTTAGACTCATTGGTAAAAAATTTTTTCTTTCTTCTTTTGTCCCCCACCCACTGTTTATTTCTGGAGTTACTGAGGACGTCATCCACGTATCCATAACATCCATTTCAGGTATTATATCTTCTTCTGTGTGTCCTTCAGGTAATTTTTTTGGTTTGCTAGTTGTTGGATCTATAGGTAGTTGATCTTCTTCCGCCAATATTATTTCTCCTGTTTTTTTTGAGTACCACACAGGGAATGGAACTCCGAAATATCTTTGTCTTGATATGCACCAGTCCCAGCCTAGGTTTTCTACCCAGTGTTCATATCTTACACGCATGTGTTGAGGGTGCCAGTTAACTTTTTTTCCTTGTTGTATTAGTTCTTGTTTTGCATCTAGAACTCTTATGTACCATTGCGAGGTTTTTATGTATTCTATTTCTGTTCCGCTTCGTTCTGATACATTAACTGAGTGAATTATTTCTTTTTGTTTTATTAGTAAGTTTTCTTTTTTTAGATCTTCTATGATTTGTTTTCTTGCGTCTTTAATTTTTAGTCCTTGATATTTTTTTGCTTGTTCGTTCATTTTTCCATCTTTAGTTATTACTATTTTTAATGGCAAATTATGTTTTTGCCACCATTCTATGTCTGTTTTGTCTCCGAACGTGCAACACATTACTAGTCCTGACCCTTTTTCTGGATCTGCTTTTTCATCTGGCAGTATTGGAACTTCAAAATCAAATAAAGGCACTTTTGCGAATTTTCCTTTTAATTCCTTGTATCTTTCATCCGATGGATTGTAAAATATTGCTACGCAAGCAGGTAATAATTCTGGTCTTGTTGTTGCTATTATTATGTCTTTTCCATATACTTTGAATATTATGTCATTGAAATGAGAAGTCATTTCCACGTCTTCAAGGTCTGCTTGTGCTAATGTTGTTTGCATCGATGTATCCCACATTACAGGAGCATCTTTTCTGTATAGTTTGTTTTTTTTGTACAAGTCTAGAAATGATTTTTGCGATACTTTTCTTGCTTTTTCTCCTATTGTTTGATATAGTAATGTCCAATCTATTGAGAATCCTAATGAGTTAAATAAATCATTATATGTTTTTCCACATAGTTTAGTTTCTTCTAAACACAGTTTTACGAAGTCAGTTCTTGTTGTTTTTGACTTGTTTATTTTGTGTTTTTTTTCTACGAATCGTTCAGTAGGTAATCCGTTGTCATCGAAACCCATTGGAAAAAATACATTGAATCCTTTCATTCTTTTGTATCTTGCTACGAATTCGAATTGAGAATAATGCATGGCGTGTCCTACGTGTAAGTGATCAGCACTAGCGTATGGTGGCGGAGTATCTATTGAGAATGTTTGTTTTGCTTGATTTTCTTCGTATTTATATAATTTTTTTTCTTGCCAATAAGTCATCCATTTATTTTCTGATTCTGCGAAGTCATAATTTTGTGGTTTTTCCAATTTTTTGTTCCCCAACTTTTTTATAAAAGAGCCGAGGGAGATAAGGAAAATCAAAGATTTCCAAACCTCCCACGCTTAAGCGGAGGGAGGGATTTGAACCCCCGAATAACCGCTGTCTGTTTTTTTTTCATTGCTTGTTAGCTCTTCACAGCAGTTGTTTTCCTGCTTCTGCAGGCGGTCGCCTTAGGCCGCTTGGCTACCTCCGCTTAGTTCATTCGGGGTTAGTATTTCTTTATATAATTTTGTTTTTAAACATAGTTTTTTTGTGTTATTAATTTTGTATTTAATTCTTTTTTTGTTGGTATTTCTGTGAATGGTTTTATTCCGTAGTGTTTGAATGTTATTTTTTCGTAGCTTCTCAGAATGTCTATGAAGCTCCCCATAGGTACTACGTATGAGAATATTTCTTTTGGTATCCAATCATATAATGATGCGTAGTCTTTTGTTCTTTTTAAGTACATTGTTACGAAAGGCAATTTTATTATTCCTTTTATTAGTGCTATTGCTAGCCCCGTTGTCTTTATTGTTTCTGAATCCGATATTTTTGCTATTTCTGATATTGGTCCTAAGAACATATCTATGTTATCTACAGTTCTTGAGTATTTTAATAATAATATATCATAATTAGTTATTTTTCTTATTTGGTTTGTTGGTTCTTTTTTTATTTCTTGTTGTTTTATTTTTTGTTCTAAATTCATTGATTTAATTAAATTATTTATTTATAAATAGTCTTTCAGTATTTTTTCGAAATTCTTTCGAATATTTACTTGTATTAAACCACATAATACATATTAATATTGAACTCAGAATGTTTATTCTAACGGGATGTCTGTCCATGGTTTCCATTCATTACTTGGTGAGTATGCTCCCGCTATGAAGAAGCCTGGTGCGTTGTATCCGAAGTGCGCATTTCTTGTTTGTGTAAATCTTTGTTTTGCTCCTAATCCGTATGTTGGTGCGTTAGTAAATGCTAAAGTATCTAAGTACGCTGAATTAGCGTTAAAGCTTCCTACTTCTAGTATTATGTCTTTCATTCCTCGCTCTTCCATTTTTTTTAGGAATTCTTTCATAGGTATATTTCCTTGTCCTGGTGTTAAGTGTTCATCGTCATAACCAAAGTTATCACTTAAATGTATGTGTCCTACTATTCCGTCTTTTACGAGTTTTTCTGATTGGTCAATCATCCATTTGTTAAATTCTTCTTGCGAGCCTTGAAATTTATCTCTTAAAGTGTTTAAGTGACCTACGTCTAGTGTTGCTTTTATGTGTGTTTTTGCTAATTCTTCAGCTTCTTTTTTTGAATATTTTTTATCCATTAATTTTTGTGCCATTGCTTTTCTTGATTCTTCAACTATTCTTCTCATCTCGTCAGGATGACTCCCATAGAATCCTGAATCCCAGTTTTCTGGAGCTACAAATAAAGGTTCTGATAATTCATATTTGTCTTTGTTTTTATTGTAGACTTCCATAGCTCTTATTCCTGCTGACGATATTGTATCTGCTGTTTTAGTCAGGCCGTATTCTTTTGCTGATTGAATATTATTTATTAGTTCTTGTGCTTGTCTTGCTTGAACATCTGCTGAAGCTGATGATTCGTGAATATGTCTCATTCTATCTTCGTTATCTTTTATTCTTCTTTCATAGTATGATTCGGCTGATTCATCAGATCTCATACCAAAATATCCTTGTTTATGCTTTTCTACGAAATGACTTTCTATTTTCCATTGATCTTCTTCTGGTACTTGTTGTTTTAATTTTTTATATAATTCATATTCTTCTAGTAATTGGTCTCTTTCATACTTCGCGCTTTCATATCCTTGTGCGTGAAATAATGATGCTCCTTTTGCTTGTAATACTTTATTTTCTGTATCTACTATCGCGAACATTTCTTCTGGTGATCTTCTTGGTTGATCAGGATTTTCCGCGTTCCACCTATTTGTTTCTTCTACTAATTTGTTCCATGTTACTGGTTCTACTTCGAAATTTGTTTTTTCTTTGTTAAATTTTGGAACTCTATTAAACAATAATTCTGGTGATGCGTCTTTCGGTATTAAATTACCTCTTACATCTACCCAATCATCTTTTTTCAAAACATTTCCAAAAGCATCTTTTTGTCCTACGCGTCCCGTGCTTCCTGCTGTTTCATATACCGGTCTAAATACTTCTCTATTTTTACTTATTACTGATACTGGTTCCCCTGTTCTTTTATCTACTGCGAATAGTACTGCTTCTTCATTTTCTTCTGTGTAACTTTTGAATTTTGCTCCTGCCGAATCATTTATTTCAGTCATAGGTCTTTGCCATTCATGCATGTGAAATACTATCGCTCCTCCACGAGTTGCTTCTCCTGCGAATTGTATTGCTTTGTTTATTTCTTTTAATGCATGAGCTCTTGACGCGTTATCAAATCCTTTGTTTGTAAATCCTGCTAAACTATTTGTGTGTACTGCTGCATGCGTACTTGTTTTTATATCATTTATTTTTAATAATTCTCGCACGTCTCTTCTTTCATCTGAACCTATGGATTCTGGTGTTGGGTTTTGAGCACTTCCTTTTCCTTGCCCCATAAATCCGAACTCTATACGTCCTATTCCTTGTTTTATTTGTGCTTTGAATGATTCTAAAGTATTTTGCATAGGATTCGTTGTTAGTCCTATGTCTTTTGGCGTAAAATTTAGTGCTTCATCAGGCGTTATGGGATTACCTTCTTCATCTAATTGTGTTGGTTGATTTGATGTGAAGAACTCAGTGTTATCTATGTGATCCATAGCTGAGTAGTATCCTTTATTTGAAAATTGCATAAATATACTTAAAAGAAAGTAGTATTTAAATGTTTATTTTTTAAAAAAAATAAAAAAATGGTTAGTATCTTGGTATTGTTCCTGTTCTTGTAGCAGTCAGTGTTATGTTCTTTGTGCTTTCTAGTGTTTCTAAATTATTTATTCTTAACAAGTTAGGACTTTTTGTGTATAACTCATTTTCTATGTATAATGATCTTTCAACTCCTTGTCCATAGTTGTATTGTGTTCCTTGTTCATGAATTATTAATCCTCTTGGTGTTATTTCTTGTTTGTTTATTTTGAATACTAATGCTCCCGCATAATTATTTTCAGGATTTCTCCAATCATAGTTTTGTGTTGGTATTACTAGTAAATCTTTTTCTTTTGAGAATAAGAACGCTTTGTGTTCCCATTCTGCTCCTGAACTAGATGTTGTGTCTTCACTCACATATGTTACTATTTCTGTTGGATTTGATATGTCGCTTACGTCAAACAAGCTTATTTTTAGTCCTTGTATTCTTCCTGTTTCTGTTCCTTCTCTTCCTAGTCCTATGATTGTGTTTTCATCGTATGGATGTAAGTATCTTGAATACCCTGTTATTTTTAGTTCTCCTAAGTCCTTTGGATTTTCAGGGTCTTCTAAGTCTATTACGAAGAAAGGATCTATTTGTTCAAAGGTTACCAAATATAATCTGTTTCCTGCGTATCTCGCGCTGAATATGCTTTCTGTTGGTGCTAGTCCTTCTAGTTTTCCTATTATTTCCATTTTTTCATTTAATGTGTAAACATTGTTTGTTGAAGGAGATCTTTTTTGCCAATTAAATAAATCATATTCATCAGTTACTGTCATTCCTTGTCTTAGCGTGGTTGTCACTCTTAGTATTCCTTTGTGTTCGTCTAAAGCAAATTGTCCGTATACGTTTCCTGGAACTTTGTTTCCTGCTTCAAAATTTAATTTTCCTTTATCCACGCTTATTTTGTGTATAACTGTGTATTCTAAATATTTTAGTTTTTTTAGTTCTTCTTTTACTTCCAGTTCTATTTGTTCTTGTAATTCATCTCGTTCTTTTATATCTAAGAATTCTACGTATCTTTGTATTACTTCCATTATTTTTGATTGTTTTTCGTATTTGTTCATTAAATCATTATCTACTTCTTTTATTCTTTGTATGTAATCTTTGTCTTGTTTTGATAATTTAGGAATTATTTTGTTCATCATTATTTCTTGTTGTAGTTCATATTGGTTTATGTTTTCTTGGTACGTTAAGTATATATTTTCATAAGACATATACATATGATTATTTCCTTCTAGAGTCATTATTTTTGAATCTATTTTTTCTTGGTTTTTCATATTTATTGAGTGTATGCTTACAAATGCTGCTGAACTATAATCTGTGTTGTAAAAATAGATATCAGTTATAGGTGTTGTTCTTGTTACACCGTCTGTTATTATTATAGGCATAGGACTTGGTCTATTGTAAGGGTTAAAATTCGTCGATAAATATATTATTCCTTCAAATAGTCTCGCATTAAAGTACGATCCATCAAATTTGTATTCTTTTATTAGTTCAGGATTTTTTTTATCACTAACATCATACATATTTAGAAATGTTAGTCCTGTGTATGTTGATAATCCTATTTCTTTTAGTTCATCTATGTTTCTTATTGTTCCTGTTACTGCTAATATGTTTTCTTCTATGAATAGTCCTGTTATTTGATTTTTTAGATTTATTGTGCTTATTATTTCTGCCTCTTCTGCAGGGTAAGCTTTGATTATGAATAAGTCTTGGTTTGTTGATGTGTATATGTAGTTTCCGTCGGTTTTTATTATGTCTAATTCATCTACTCCTTGTACTTGAACATTAGTTTCTGAATAATCTAATGATATTGTTTTTGTTGCGAGTGTTGATTCTGGAACTGCGCCATCAGCGACCATGTCAAAAGCCATCATTGTTGAGCCTCTTAACGCACCTCCATAATAGCCGTAATTATTTTTATTTTCGTTTAGAAATTCTTTGAATTCTTGTTCTGATTTAAAATTATTTATTGTTACATCTTTTGATGTTTCATAAATTCGTTGTGTTTCTACGCAACCTATTAATGTAATAGACATTATTGTTAAAATAAGTATTATTGCTTTGTTTTTTATCATTTTTTTTACCTCTTAATATTGTTGTTTAACAACTTCATTATTTTATTAAATTAACTTTTTTATTTTTTAGATAAGTTAATTGTATATATATAGGTTGCTTAGAGTTCTATTTTGTTAGAAGTCTTATTATTTTAAGAATAAGTGCGTTGTTGAGTTTATACATCCGACATTGATTAATTGGTTTCCTTCAAAGAATAAGTGCGTGATTGAAGCGTTTGATATTATGAAGTTTGGTGCTTTGTGTGGTTTTAGGCTTAGTGCACAGCACACTAAGTATCTTATAACGTTTCCGTGTGCTACTATTAGTACTTTTGAGTCTCTGTGTTTTCTGAGTATTTCTTCGAATACTGTTTTTGTTTTTAGTGCTTGTTCTATGTTTTCATTAAATTTTTCTAGTTGTTTTGTTTCTTTTTCTGGTTGTTCTTCGAATACTATTTTGTTGAATTCGTTTAGGTTTTCTTGTTGTTTTATTTCTTGATTTGTTATTATTTGTGCTGTTTCTATTGCTCTAGTCATTTTGCTAGTGTATATTTTTGAGAATGTTAGTCCTTGTAGGAACATAGCTGTTTTTTTGGCTTGTTCTTTTCCTGATTCTGTTAGTCCAAGACCTGGCGTTCTTGGTTGTTCTGGATTAATAGTTTCGCTTGAGGCGTGTCTTATTAATATTATGGAAGTTACCATTTGAAAGCACTCTTTAATAGTAACTTTTGTTTTGAGATATTAAAAAGTTTTCTATAATTCTTATTTTTATTGTTTTTTTGTTGCTATTATGAAGAATCCGTCTTTTATTAGTTGTTTATTATTTTTTAGAATAAGTGTTGTTATATATCCTTTTTTTTCTAGTATTTCTTGTATTTCTGAGGGGTGATAATCTCTGGTTGGCCAGTTATCTGTTTCTAATTTTTTTTGTAGTAACCTTATTGGGTTTTCTAATTTTTTTTGTCTTAGGAGTGTTGATATTATTATGTGTTTTTTTGATACTCTTGTTAGTTCATTTATTATTTTTTCTGGTTCATAAACGCATTGTAAGACTCCTATGCAAGTTATTAAATCAAATTCTTGATCTTTAAATGGTAATTTGTATGCGTTTCCCACAATAAATTTTATGTCAGGGTGTTTTTTTTGTGCTTGTTTTATTACGTTTTCTGCATAATCTATTCCAGTTATTTCATATCCTTTTCTATGAAATTCTGCGCAGTATTCTCCAGGTCCGCATCCTACATCTAGTACTGTTTTTATGTTTTTTAGTTTTTTTACTATTTTGAATGTTATTTTGAATAATTCTTGGAATCCTTCTTCTGTCCAACAAGACATTGTGTGTATAGGTATTTCTTTAGTTGCGTTTTCTTGGTATATTTTTTTCCAGGCTTCATCCATTTAGTTTTGGTTTATTTTTTTATTTAAAAAACTATGTTTATAAGAAAATAAAAAAGAATTAGTTTGTTTATCTGCTAGAATCTGCTTGTCTTTCTAGTTCTAATTTCTTGGATATTGCGACACTGTTTTGTGATGCGTTATATGCATTTATTATTTCGTCTGCTAGTGCGTCTTCCATTGATCTTTTTTTATTGAAGCTTTTTTGTCTTGCTCCTTGCGCCATTAATCTTAGAACCATGTCTATTCGTCTTTGTGGTGCACATTCTACTGCTTTTGGATATCTCGCTCCACCATATTCTATTGTTACTATTTCTTCTCTTGGAGCTGCATTCTCTATTGCTTTTGCCAGTACACCTATTGGATTTTTTTTGGTTTTTTTCTCTATTAATTCTAGTGTGTCTTGAACTAAATCGTATGCTTTATGTGCTTTTCCTGTGTTATGTCCTGAGCTTATAAAGTGTTTTTTAGATTTGTGACCTGTTATCATTATTTTGTTAATTAGTCTTTCTACTATGAATACTTTGGATTTGTGGAATTTGTTTCCTGCGTATCTCGCCCCTGTTTTTGGCACTATAACTGGTTTTAGTGTTAAGTATGGCGCTATTCCGGGGTCAGTTACAGTTATTCCTTCTACATCCCATTTGTTGAATGCTAGTACTTTTGTCATAGTGTCTAAGAAATAATGGTTAGTTTATAAACGTTATGCTTTTATAACTATCATTTTTTGTTGTTTTTTGTTAATATTTTTTAGTTTTTTAGTAAATAATATAAATGCGTGTTCATTACGTAGTAGTTAAAATAAGTTTCGAGGTTTGTTTTTATATGTCTGAACTCATAATTCCTAATAAGGCTAGAAGGGAGCAATTAGCTGAATTAGTTTTGAATTCAGTGATTGAGCTTAATATGCCTTCTGATGATTTGCTTATTGAATTATATGATCGTAGGCAATTAAGTGCGAATAAAAAAATTATTGAGACTTACTTTGAAAATGTATTAAGCAAAGTTGGTTCTGTTTCTGATTTAGACATCATTAAAACAATTAATGTTTATGAAAAAACCGAGATTTCTGTTAAGAAAAATGATATTTTAAATAAAGAATTTATGAATCCTATCAGGGATCATCTTAAAGACTGGGTTGTTCCTCCTGATGAATCTTTAAGGGTTTTGTTTGGCGATTATACTTCTTTTGCTAAAACTATTATTGATTTGTTTAATCATGGTAAAACTAGGATACGAACTTGTAATTTGCCTTTTAACATGCACAATATTAGGTGTGCTGCTACTTCTGAGGCTTTGCAATATGATATTCATAATAGTGGTAAGTATCATAATTTTTTGTGGTTGGTTCATGATAGCATAGAAGATTTGTTGCGTTCTGTTAAGGATAAAAAAGGTAATAATTATCAAATTAATGGATTAGATAAATTCTTAGGTGATTATTTTCCTTCTGAGCATCATGAGGATTTGATTTTGTTGAGTAATTTTTCTGATATGATTTTGAAGTATTTGAAGCAAAATAGGCATGTTAAGATTGAGAATGTGAAATCTTTAAATAAGAATTTGCATAAGCTTGAAAGAACTGCTACTAATAGCATTATTAAATATAATCTTCAGGAAATGATTGAAGTTATTCCTAAAGATGAGTATTTTAGTCATAATAATTTTTTTGAAGAAGTTAAGCTTTTTTTGTATGATAAAGTTTTTTTGAAGAATCTTGTTAATCGTGCTTTGGATAGGAATGAACTAGTTCTTGTTGAGGGTAAGGGTGTTTGCGATATGCAAGATAATTGCGATAGTAGGATTGCTCGGGAGTTACCTGATATTAAGAATGCTATTTTGAAGATTGAGAATTGGTATGACCGAGTTATTAATGGATTAGATAATTATGAAGCCAGTATTTACTCTAATCTTACTAGAGATAGAGCTGAGCAATTGCTTCTTCATGCTAATTATAGTGCTAAAGTTCTTGGTGTTGAGTATTTGTCTAAGCCTATGGTGAGTCCTGATTATTTTTTATCTGGTTTCGATAGTATTTCTGAGTTGAGTTCTGTTTTTTATCGTAATCCTTGTTTTAAAAATAATTTTAGAAATCGTGTTTGATTATTCTTTGAAGTGTATTTCCCCTTCGAGATATACTCCTTTTTTGAGTTTGACTGGTCTCCATGTGTCTTTTATTAGTTCTGCGTTTAGCCATTGTGCTAGTTGTTCTGGGTTTCCTATTGTTGCGGATAGTCCTATTATTTGTGCTTTTGGTAGTTCTTTTTTTAGTATTGCTATCACTATTTCTAGTGTTGGTCCTCTGTTAGGGTCATTTAATAAGTGTATTTCGTCTATTATTATTGTTCCTAGTTTTTTTATCCAGGGTGTTTTGTGTCTTAGTAATGAGTCAAATTTTTCGCTTGTTACGATTATTAAATCGTTGTTTCCTAGTGCTGTGTCTTCTGAGTCTAGTTCTCCTGTGCTTAGTCCTGTTTTTATTTCTGTGTATGTTTCTTTAAATGAATAATATTTTTCTGTTGCTAGTGCTCTTAGAGGTACTATATATACTGCTTTTTGTTTTTTATTTAGTATTGTGTTTAAGAATGACATTTCTGCGACGAGTGTTTTTCCTGATGCTGTTGGCGTGCATATTAATTGGTTTTTTTCTTTAAATAATCCTTGTTTTATTGCTTTTGTTTGGCTTGGTCTTAGTTCTTCAAATTTTTTGTTTTCTAGTATTTCGTAGATATTTTTTGGTATTTCTTTTTTTAGTTCTGTGAGTTTCATTCACATTTCCTCTGGTGCTGTTATTCCTAGTAGTGCTAAGCCATCTTTTAATATTATTCTTGTTTTGTTTATTAGGTGTAGTCTTGCGTTTTTTGTTTGTTCTTCTTCTTTTAGTATTGGTGTTTCGTGATAATACGAATTCAAAAGTTGTGCTAGTTCTAGTAAATATGTTGTTATTATTGATGGCTTATTATTTTTTGATGCGTTGTGTATTGTTTCTTCGTATTTTCTTAGTTTGTTTAGTATTTGTTTTTCTAGTTCTAGTTCTAATTTTGAATAATCAAGGGTTTTTTTTGGTTGTTCTTTTCTTAGTATGGAGCAAATTCTTGCGTGTGCGTATTGCACGTATGGTCCTGATTCTCCTTGGAAATTTAATGATTTTTCTGGGTAATAAGTAAAATCTTTTAATGAATCGTATTTTAGTATGAAGAAATTGATTGCTCCTGTTGCGATTATTTTTTTTCTTTTTTGTAATTCTTCTTTTGTTATTTCAAGATATCTTTTTTGTAGTTCTTTTTCTGCTAGTTCTTCTAATTCTTTTTTGAAGTCGTCAGCATCTATTATTGTTCCTTCTCTTGATTTCATTCTTCCGCTTGGTAAATATATCATTCCGTAAGCTATGTGTATGCATTTGTTCCAGAAATCATAATTTAGTTTTTTAAATATTTCAAATAGTGTTTTAAAATGATATATTTGTTCGCTTCCCACTATGTATCTAAATTCTTCTAATTTGTGTTCTGTGAATCTTTTTTTTGCTAAATATATATCTTGTGTTATGTAAATAGTAGTTCCATCTGATCTTAGTAAATATTTTTTGCCTAGCCCTTCTTTTTCTAAGTCTATGTATATCGCGTTTGTTTCGTCTTTTTTGAATATTCCTTGTTTCAGTCCTTCTAGCACTATTTTTTTTCCTTCTTCGTATATGTCGCTTTCATATGTTTGTGAGTCTATTTTTATTCCGTATTCTTCGTATGTTTTTTTTGTTCCTTGTAGCCACCATTCTCTCATTTGTTTCCATAATTTTATTGTTTCTGGATTTTTTTGTTCCCATTTTTGTAGCATTTTTTGTGCTTCTTGTTCTAGTTCTGGTTTTTGTTTTAGTAGTTCTGAGAATTTTACGTAGTATTCTCCTACGAAGTGGTCTGGTTTTTTGTTTTCTTGTTCAGGCGTTTTGTTATTTCCTTGTTTTTGATACGCTAGCATTGATTTGCAGATGTGTGTTCCTTTGTCATTTACTATGTCAAACCACGTGACTTTTTTTCCTGTTTTTTCATATATGTTTTTTAGACTTAGTCCTAGTAGCATGTTTCTTACGTGTCCTAGGTGTAGTGGTTTGTTTGAATTTGGTGATGGTGATTCTATTCCTATGTTTGTTTTTTCTTGTCTTTCTAATATGTAAGGTTCATTTATTTTTTCTAAAGTATTTTTTGCTAGTATTTCTATTTTTATTTTAAAATTCAAGTAAGATCCTTCGTTTTGTGTTGTGAACCATTCTTTGTTTATTTTTGTTAGTTCTTCTGCTATTTTTTGAGGTGGTTTTTTTTGTGTTTTTGATAAGAAAAAGCAAGGTAGTGCGTAATCGCCTTGTTCTTGATTTTTTGGCGTTTCTATTAGTTCTAGTATTTGTGTTTTGTCTATATTTAGTTCTTTTGATATTATTTGAGCTAGTTCTTCTTTGAAGTTCATCATTGTTAGAAAGTATTAATGTATTATAAATGTTTTTTGTTAGTTTTAGAAAAAAATTAGTAAAAATAAAAAAAATGGTTTATAAGTGGTCATCTATTGATTTTTTTAGTGTTACGCTACCTGGTTTTGTAGCTTCGGACATTCTTTCTGTTAATTTTGCGTCTTCAGGGTCAGGTGATCTAGGATTGCTTATTCTGTATTTTATTGGTCCTTCGTATGTTATTGTTCCTTCTTCAGGATTATAAGTTCTCTTCATTTTTGTGGTATCGTCTCCTAAGTGTATTTCGCTTACATGGGTTGATTGATACTTTAAAGGTATGTTAAATTCTACTAATTCGTATCCTTTTGGTCCGTTTATTATTTGTGTTTCTGGTTGTGTGTTGCATTTATTTAGTAGAAAAGGTGTTGACATTATTCCTGCTATTAGTAAGCCTTTCGTTAAATTCTTAAAAAAATTTCCGTGGTTGTTTTTTTGTTCATTTTGATATTGTGATTCATTTGGTCTGTATTGATTCATGTTTTTTCACCTCTTTTTGGTTTTTTATAAGTATAGGGTTCTTACAACGCTTTCCCAGTATTCTTGGTGTGTTTGTTTTGGTTTTTTTGATATTATTACGTCTTGTTTGTATTGTTGTATTTGCTTATTTTCTTGTGTTTTTGGCATATAAGCTATGTGTTTAAAAGGATTCTGAGCGTTTGGATTGTTTTCTTGGTTGTTTGTTCTTAAATATTTGTTTTGGTTCATTTTGTTCACCTTTTTCTTATTATTAGTAAAGTAAAACAACTATATAAATCTTTCTATTTTTTATCACTTTTTAGTAGTTAAAAAGGTTTTTTTGTTTTTTTGTTATAAAAAAGAACCCAAAAAGTATATAAAACAAACAATAATCACAGACTATATGGCGGCCGTGGTGTACCGGCTAGCATTGAGGTCTGTGGAACCTTAGGACCGGGTTCGATTCCCGGCGGCCGCCCTTCTATAAAAGCTAAAATTATTCAATAACTTAGAAATATTTAAAGAAAAAAAAAATTAAAAAAGAATTATTTTTTTTGCCATGCATAACTACGCAATTTAGCACTTTTTCCGAATCCGCAACTAGAACAGACCTTATCTCTTGCATGAAAAGATATCTTTCCACATCTCCTGCAAGCTATGTGTGATTTCTTGCCAGATCTTTTACCCATTGATGCTGTTCCTTTACTCATCTTTTAACCTCATTGCGGCGAAATTATTGTGATTGTGTCTCCTCTTATGAAAACCGTGCCTAATTGTTTTTTTAACTCTCCATCCACTCTTTCCTCTGCGTTATCTAGGACTGTGTTTATGTGAATGTCAAATGCTATTAAGCTACCCACGTATTGTCTTCCGTTCTTTAATTCTACTAATACTCTTTTATTTCTTGCCTTGTTTAATGCGTCTAAAGGCCTTGATGCTTGTTCCATTTTTTACCCTCCAAAAAAAATCAAATTATTTTTTTAAGACTGCGTTTATGATTTTTTCTTGTCCTGGTCTACTAGTTATTACAGCTAATCCTTTTTCTGTTTCTATTATCGTGTTTTTTGTTAATATGTTTCGTCTAACATAGTTTCTGTTCGCCGAATTTTCTTTTACTGCTTTTATTTTTACTATTGCGTGTTTCCCTGTTTTCGGGTCGTAAACATTTGCTAATTCAGCTGATAATAAATGTTCTTTTTTTGAACCACCTTTGGTTTTTTTAGTTTTAACTCTTAAAAAACCTATTGTTGGCAATGCTGCTTTATTACCAGTCATATGCACTCTCTTTGTTCTTGTGCTCGTATTTCTCGCCCCTGAGGGTTTTCTTAATGATCTGTCTTGTACTACTACCATGAATATTGGAAAAAAACTTTGATTTATAAATCTTTGTATGCTCTCGACTATTATTATTTAGAATTAGAGTAATGATAAGTGCCCTGTTATTTTATCTATTTTTTCTTCTGCGTCAGGCCCTATTCCTAGCACCGTTATTGTTCCTGGTTCTAAAAAAGTTCTTCCCGCGTCATTTATTAATCCTACTTTTAAATCATGATTTTTTGCTTGTACTAATAAATCTCTTAATTCTTTGTCAGACAACACTTTTAATACTGATTTTTTCATTCCTTGTTTTTTCCAAGCTTGCACCATTTTTTGGTCAGAGTTCATAACTGCTTCTACACTTCCATGTGCCACTTGTGCAGCTAATTTCCCTTTAGGCATTTTTAGATCCGTTCTTACTATTATTACTTGTTTTAAACTCATATTTTTTAAATAAATTGTTTTAGTATATAAAATTGTTTAAATTATTTTATTCTCTATTAATACTTAAGAAAAAAGAAATATTTAAATACTAATGACTTAATATCTTTTATTAGCGCATTAATAAATACTAATAAGTAAAAATTATTGTTTTAAATACGAGGTGAATATGTAATGGTGTGTAAAAAAAAGAAAAAAGGTCAAGCTGCTTTAGAGTTCTTGATGACTTATGGTTGGGCTTTCTTAGTCATATTAATTGTTATTGGCGCATTCGTTTATTTTGATGTTTTGAATCCTGCGAAACTTATTCCTCCTAGGTGTAGTTTCCCTGCAGGTTTTACTTGTGATGAATTCGCTGTAAAAGATGATGGTGTAGAATTCACTATTGTTAACAGGTTGGGTTACACTATTGATGGGTTCAATGCTGTTCTTATAGATTTAAATAATCCCGATGCTGAAATTAGTTGTACTTCAGATCCCGATACAGGAAATAGAGTTATTGATGGTGGAAGAATAACTTTTACTTGTGATGAAAATTTTGAGTATGTTTCTGGTGAACGATTCCAATCAGACATAATCGTGAAATATACTCGTGCTGGTGGAAATATAGAACAACAATCTCGTGGTAGTTTAGGTGCTGAAGTACAGCAATAATTATTTTTTTTCTTTTTTTTATTTTCTTTTATTTAGTTCGGTGATGTTATGAAGAAAAATAAAGGTCAAATTGCTTTAGAATTCATTATTACTTATGGTTGGGCTTTCTTAGTTATGTTAGTTGTTATAGGTGCTTTTTTTTATTTTAGGATGGGTCCTGAGCAAGTTGTTCCTCCTTCTTGTTTGTTTACTGATGATCTTTTTTGTATGGGTCATAAATTTAATGAATCTGGTTTAATTCTCGAAATGCGAAATAATGCTGGTAGACCTGTTAATATCACTCATATTAGTTGTCAAATTGAACGATACGATAGAAACACGACTGAGTTTGTTCCTAGCATAGTCCTGGCCCCTAGTGATTCTAGTGCTGATATAATCTGTACGCCTGACGGCATTTATAATGAGCCTAGTTTGATTAGGTCTAACGTTGTTATTTATTATAAGTATCACGGTCAAGAATTTCCTAGAACTACTGAGGGAAACGTAATTGGTTATTTTTCTGATTGAAGGTGTTTTTTATGGTTACTAAAGATGATGTTTTTAAGGCTTTGATGAATGTTGTTGATCCAGATATAGGTGTAGACGTTGTTAGTCTTGGTTTAATTTATGATGTTAAAGTATCTGAGGATGAAGTTTTTGTTTTGTTCACTCTTACTTTTCCTGGTTGTCCTTATGCTGATTTTCTTGTTAATGAAGTTAAAGAAACAGTTTCCGAGTTATCAGGTGTTAAAAGCGTAGAGGTTCGTTTAACTTTTGATCCTCCTTGGAATCCTGATAAGATTGATCCTGATATTCGTGCTGCTTTGAATATTTAAAAGAATTTTAGTGCTTTTATTAGCTTTTTTTTTCTTAAGTAATTTCTGAGTTTTTTTTCTATGTCTTTTGTTTTGTATTTTGCTTCTTCCTGTTTGAATTCTTTGGAGTGATGAGTCATTCTCCCAGTCTTTGTTTTTTTGTATCCTAGCTTTTTATGTAATGCTTCATGAAATACAACATAATCAAGTAATTCTTGTTCTCCTTTAAGTACGGTGCTTATCATTATCGTATCAGTTGTGTATTCATAATGGCCTAATTTATTAAATGAATTAGTTCCCCAAACTAAGTTAGGTGTGTTTATTTCTTCATTGAAATAGTCTTTATTTATTTTGTTAAAACTATTTAATAATTCAGGGTCTGATTTATCTATTTTTGAATAATTAGGTAAGTTCTTTATGAATTTATTATATAAATCGAGTTCGAAAGTTTCGTCGTAATCTTGTTTAATTATTCTTATTAGTAAGCTTTGTATTAATCCTATTCTTAGTTCTTCTGAGAATTCTTCCCAGTTTTTACTTATAGAAAAAACTATTTTTTCTGAGTCATACTTAGCATTAGCATTAAATGGTTTAAACTTCGCAGAGTATTTTAATACAAATCTTCTTGTTTCTTTTTTATTAGGAAATAATGATTCGTAAGCTTTTTCAGCTAAATTCATTTAGGATTCCTCTTTTTTTGATTCTAGTAATATGTCTGCAGGATTTTTACATTTATTTATTTGACATTTTTTTATTATGTCCTCTATTAGGTTTCCTGTTGTTTCTGCGTCTCCGAATCCTATGATTAATTCATCTCCTATAAATGTTGTTGGCACTCCACTTTTTCGTTCATTGTATGCTTCAAGCAATAATATTAGCAATTCTTCGTTTTCTTGATTTGAAACTTCATAGCTTTTTATTTCTATGTCGTCATATTTGTTTTCTAAATTTTTTAAGAATTCTTCTTGTATTTCGCAATTAGGACATCCTTTTTCCCAAAAATAATAAATTGTTATTTTTTCTGAATCATCACTTATTATAGGATTGTTACAAGCAAAAAACACTAAGGATATTGTTAATAACGTGAACATAAAGATTTTTTTCATTTTTTTAACCTCTTTTTCTTAGTTATTATTGTTTGTAAATAAAAATTTAACTAAAATACGTTTAGTTTTTTATGTTGTAAGAATCATATTCGTTATTCCACGTATTTATTCTTATTAATTCTTTTGAATGTTTTTTTTCTGTTATTATTCTTATTGTTTGAGTTACTTGTGTTGCTGACACAATCATCGTTATTGTGTTTATAACACCTATTTCATTGCAATTATCAAATGTTTCTCCAGTTCTTATTATTTTTTTGAACTTATCAGGATTATCTACCACTAATATGTTGCCTTTTATTCCTGTTGCTGCTGCGTGTATCCAAGTCTTGTTTTTTTCTTGACAATAATCATTTATTATAAATCTAGAAGCCATGTTATCTGTACAATCCAATATTAAATCATAGTCATCAAGTTCTTTAGTATTACTCTTAGATAAGTATTCTTTTATTATTTTTATTTTTGTGTCTTTATTTATTTCGTTTAGTTCTTTTTTTGCTATTTCTACTTTTGATTTTCCTACATGTTTTTCTTTGTATAATACTTGTCTGTGCAAATTTTCTATTATTATTATGTCTTTATCAAACAATAATAATTCGCCGATTCCTGCTCTTGTTAACAATTCAGAAGTTACTGTTCCCAATGCTCCTAAACCTATTATGGCTATTTTAGCATTTCTTATTCTTTTTTGACCTTCAATACCTATTTCTTCTAGGATTTCTTGTCTTATGTATTTATTCATTTTTTATTATCTATTCCTGATGCCAATATGTTTCCATGATGCCCTTTTGTTTGTTCTAAAGGAAATCTTTGTTCATATTCATCCATCACTTCTTTCAAAGATTTTTCTAAATTCACATCACAAATATAAGCTAGTTTTAGTATTAAATATAACATGTCTGCTAAATCATTTGAAACTTCTTCTTTGTTTTCTTTAATTATTTTTACTTGTGTTTCTACGTCAACCCATTTTATTTTGTTCCAGAATTCTCCTACTTCTTCAGACATATTTAGTAATAAATCTTTTATTTGTCTTGGATGACTCCACTCTCTGTCATCATTAAATTTTTTTATTTGATTTTGCAATTCTAACAGTTCCATGACGCACCACTTATTTATTTTTTACTACGAAGAACGCATGATCCATTTCATAAGGATCTAATTCTTTGTAATCTACTATTAAAAGAGTTTCTTCTAATTTCTTTCTTACTTCCTTAAATATGTCTTTTGGTTTTCTTGTTACATCTATGCTTCTTGGTTTTATTGCTAGTAATCCGAATCCTCCTGGTTTAAGAAATTCTTTGCAATTATCTAAAAATATTCCTACTTGGTCTCTTTGAGCAACGTCTTGATAAACCACGTCTACTTTTGAAACTTTATCTTTATAATTTTGTGGTTGAGACGCATTTTCTAGTAAAGGTATCATGTTTTTTCTTTCTTCACAAACAAAAACTAAGTCTCGAACAACTCTTGGTGCGAAGTCTAAACAAAATATGATTCCTTCCTCCCCAACAATGTCTGATATGAATGAAGGTGTATAACCATGACTTGCTCCTAAGTACAAAATTATTGAGCCTTGTTTTATGCCTGTTTGTGATAATCCCTTTAGCACCGCGGCTCCTAATTTGCTTCTTTCAGGATTTATTTCGCGATATTCTTCCCCTTTTATTTTAATTGTTTTTTCTGCGAAGAATTTTTTTCCTGGAAGAATACTTTTTGTGTACAACAAAGTTTTTTTTCCTTTTCTTTCTCTATATATTCTTAATTTGTTAATTTCTTCCATTTTTCTTTATGTTTTATTAAATTTAGTTTTTAATTCTTCTAAGTATTTATGACCTAAGAATTCTCCTTTAAAAAAATCTAATCTGGCACACATACTTATTTTATCCGCTAATGTGCGGGAAGCTTTTCCTTTTTCTTTAATAGATGCCCCAGTCACAACAGGATGATTTATTATGAATCCGTACTTTGGAGGTTTAGCTCCTGTTTTTATATGTCTAAACAATGCTTTTTCAGCTCCTAATAATTGGATCGTTCCACTTTGTAAGCTCGCTAGCCTCTTTAATGATCCTGCTTCTCTTAATAATTTTGCACCTATTGTTGTTCCTGCTAAACTCAATAAGTTCTTGCAATAATCATTCATTATTTCTTCTAAGTATTCTGTTAAGAATTCTTTGGTTTTTGTTGTTGCTTGAGCTAATAATGCTAATGACATTATTGCTTCTTCATCTCTAGGCTCTAGTTTTGTTCCCATCTCAGTCTTTGAATATTCTTGTTGTAGTATTATATCTACGATTCTTTGATTGTCTTCTACTTTTTTTTCGAGTTCAGGATTTTTAAGCAAGAACCATTCTCTTAGTCTTCCGACTACTACGTTGAAATACTTATCTAGTTCTTCTATGTTAGAAATAGCATTTATAATCATTAAATCTTTATTAACAGATTCTTTAATTTTTTGTTTAACTTCTAATAAAGCTTTTTTTCTTATTTCATCAAAATCTTGATTCATACTTATTAGGATATGAAACTAGTTTTTAAAGGTTTTGAAGAAGAAAAAAAATAAAGATTATTTAGAAAATAATCTTTTATATAAAGGTATAATTAGTATTATTATAAAAATTAAGTACCAATACCAATAAATGCTTAGTGCTAAATTTCTGAATCCTGGCCAAGCAGTTAATAACATTAATGTGAATAAAAAAACTAATAATTTCATTATTTGAAAATCAAATATTTTCATTTTTTTTAACATTTTATTAAACATTTTTGTTAGATTCATATTGTATCACCTAGACCAGTTATTATTTTCTTAGCTAATAAATGTTTTTATTTATAGAACAAATAATTAAAAAAAAAAAAAAAAAAAAAAAAGAGAAGCACGTGCATAGTTGATTCCTTGGACTTCACCAAATACAAACTTTGGAAAGAGTAAGACGTTTAGTGAGCGCGAGCTGAATACCTCGTTACCTTGGTACTTACACTCCGCTTCTATCAAACCTATCTTCTATAGGCGTCTAAGAGATCTCTTTTCAGGGCTGGTTTCGTGCTTAGATGCTTTCAGCACTTATCCATTAGCGCGTAGCTGCCCAGCAAATACCCTTCCGGATAACTGGTAAACCAGAGGCGCCGATTCTCCGTTCCTCTCGTACTAAGAGATTCTTCCCTTCAGATCTCTAACACTTCCAGTAGATATCAAACAAACTGCCTCACAGCGTTCTGAACCCAGCTCACGATTCCTTTTAATGGGTGAACACCCCCACCCTTGGACGCTTCTGCACGCCCAGGATAGGAAGAGCCGACAACGATGTAGCAAGCCGCGCCGTCGATATGGGCTCTCGGGCGCGACAACTCTGTTATCCCCGGAGTAACTTTTCAGTCATGCCTACCCCCCAGTCAAGGAGAGATAGGAGATCGCTAGACCAAGATTTCTCTACTATGATTCCTTTTGTAAAAATCCTAGTTAAGCCTGCTTTTGCTCTTGCACTCTACGACGGATTTCTGACCCGTCTGAGCAGACCATTGGGCGCTGTTGATACCTTTTCAACAGCGTGCCACCCCAGCCAAACTGTCCACCTGCCGATGTCCTCTCGGAAGAGTAAAGCAAGGTAAAACAAGAAAATTGGTGTTACATTTTCGCCTATGCACGAACTGGCGTTCGTACCATCAAACAGCTCCCAATTACGCTATATAACTTATCTTGCCTTGCAACAACAGGCTACAGTAAAGTTTCACGGGGTCTTCGCTTCCCACTGGAAGTCTCTGGCCTTTGCACCAGAATGGAAAGTTCGGAGGGTTCTAGTTAGGGACAGTGGGCATCTCGTTACGCCATTCATGCAGGCCGTCAATCAAACGGCAAGGCATTTCGCTACCTTAAGAGAGTTATAGTTACCCCCGCCGTTTACCCGCTCTTAGCCCCATTGAAATGAGGTTTGAAGTACGGGCACTGGGCAGACGTCACCGACTATTCACACCTTTACAGGCTAGCAGTCGGTTATGTTTTTGTTAAACAGTCGGACACCCCTTGTCACTGCGCCCTGAAATCGCAATTATACAACAACGAATCCAGGGACCCCTTATACCGAAGGTACGGGGCTAATTTGCCGAATTCCCTTAACTAGATTATCCCTTCACACCTTGGGTTTCTCACCCAGGGGCACCTGTGCTGGTTCTGGGTATGGCTATCTAAGATCTTTTTTGTTTCCTTTTTCACGGGCACCAAGCATTACCTAAACATACCTTAAGGTATGCACATCTAAAGATTATTCGAGTTCTCATCATTACGATACTCCCTTGAATTGTCTTTATTATCAAGTCTGAAATTACTTGTTAGGCTAGCACGATGCGTCAGTAAACAAACTTGTGTCGCCACGCATACTAAGATAGTACCGGAATATTAACCGGTTTCCCTTTCCCGCTAGAATCAATTTATGATCGCGGTTAGGACCAACTTACCCTTGGCTGAACTGCATTGCCAAGGAACCCTTGCCCTTTCGGTGGTGGAGATTCTCACTCCACTATGTTCCTACTACTACCAGGATTCTCATTTCTACACGGTCCACATTTCTTTTCAGAAAAGCTTCAGCCCATGCAGAACGCCTGCCTACCACTCACCTTGCGGTGGTCTACAGTATCGGTAACTGATTTAGCCCCGTCCATTTTCAGCGCTCATAACCTTGACAAGTAAGCTGTTACGCACTTTTTAAAGGGTGGCTGCTTCTAAGCCAACCTCCTCGCTGTCTCTGGTTATGAACAGCCTTGTGCCATTCACACTTAATCAGTATTTTGGGACCTTAACTGTAGTCTGGGTTGTTTCCCTCTCGGAACTCAGGTTTACCCCGAGCCCCCGTCTCCCCACGTCTACGACGTTTAGGTATTCGGAGTTGGACAAGGAACCGAGGAATTTCTTCCCCTAAATCCCCAATCCGTAGCTCTACCCCCTAAACTATCTCAATGGAGACTTGACTACGGCCAAATTTGGCAGGAACCAGCTATCACCGAGCTCGATTGGCTTTTTACCCCTATTCACAGGTTAGAAGAACACTTGCACGTAGAACCTCTTCAGGCCTCCACGCCCTTTAAGAGGCGCTTCACCTTACCCAAGAATAGATCGCTCGGCTTCGGGTCGCATCCAAGTGACTCAAGGCACTTTCATACCTCGCCCCTCGTAAACTGCGGGCGTTTGCTTTCGCTATGAATACCCTTGTTAGGTTATTCTTGCCACTTAGATGCACTCCCTGGCACGTTATTCAAAACGCACGATACACGCCCTTAGACGCGTACCTATCGATAACTGCTAGGTTTCAAGCTCTTTTAACTCTCGGTTAAGAGTTCTTTTCAGCATTCCCTCACGGTACTATACTCTATCGGACTCAACTTGTATTTAGGGTTGGAGGTTGATGTCCCCCAGGTTCACGCATCATTTCCAAGATACGCTACTCAAGAACATTCTAAAGTCCATCACGTTTCTCTCACGGGGCTATCACCCTCTTCGGCGCCTCTTTCCAGAGGACTTTAGATTCTCGTAAATGGATCAAAAAAGAAGTCTTACAACACCACATCCCTGATGCATTACTGCAACAGATTCAGTTTGCCCTTTTCCGTTTTCACTCGCTGTTACTAACGGAATCCCAATTGGTTTCTTTTCCTGCGGGTACTAAGACGTTTCAATTCCCCGCGTTTCTTCTCCTTTCGGAGTGTATAACGAAGTCGCATTCGGAAATCAGGGGGTCGAAGGCTGCATGCGCCTATCCCTTGCTTATCGCAGCTTGCCACGTCCTTCTTCAGCTATTGAGCCAAGCTATTCACCTAACAGCGTAGGATTCTTTCCTTAATTTGGTAGTGTAAGGATAATTTACATTAATTTTACACTGTTAGCAAAGACCAGGAATCAACTATGCACGGCTTCATAAAACGTGATTCCAACATTCCTGTTGTTGGAGTTTTCTGCCTCCACTCACAAAAAAGCTTGTGAGCAGTTTTTCATCAAATGAATTTGAGTGAATATAATTTTTAAATGATTATAATGGACTCGTCGGGACTTTCAAACATAACGCGAATCCACGTCGATTTTTTTGAACCCGAAGCCTCTCGCGTGCAAGGCGAGCGCTCTACCGTTGAGCTACGAGCCCGTGATAATAAAAGGCAAAAAGATTGATAAGAATAACTTGTTCGGTAGTTAACCGTTTTACTATTATTAATAGTAAAAAAAAAGGAGGTGATCCAGCCGCAGGTTCCCCTACGGCTACCTTGTGACGACTTAACCCGCCTCACTGAGCCTAGATTCAACTTAACCAATAAGCTAAGTTTTACCTAAACCCTGCTCGGTTGGTTTGACGGGCGGTGTGTGCAAGGCGCAGGGACATATTCACCGGGCTATGATGAAACCCGATTACTAGGGATTCCGACGTCATGAGGATGAGTTACAATCCTCAATCTGGACTGAGATAGGGTTTAGAGGTTTAGCTTCTCCTTTCGGAGTTGCATCCCATTGTCCCTACCATTGTTGCGCGCGTGTAGCCTAGAAGATTCGGGGCATACAGACCTGCCGTAGCCTACACCTTCCTCCTTGTTTCCAAGGCAGTCCCTGCAATGTGCCCGGTCCACCGTAGTGCCGGTAGCAATTGCAGATATAGGTCTCGCTCGTTGCCAGACTTAACTGGACACTTCATAGCACGAGCTGACGGCGGCCATGCACCACCTCTCGGCTCGTCAGGTAATGTCTTCAACATGACCTTCATCCTGCCGTCGCTTCTAGTAAGATTCTCTGCGTTGAGTTAGATTAAACCGCACGCCGCACCCCTTGTGGTGCGCCCCCGCCAATTCCTTAAAGTTTCAGTCTTGCGACCGTACTTCCCAGGCGGTGAGCTTAATAGCTTCCTTTCGACACCGCGCATTCACGTAGAATACGCGACACCTAGCTCACAGCGTTTACGGCTAGGACTACTCGGGTATCTAATCCGGTTCGCTCCCCTAGCTTTCGTCCCTCACAGTCAGATCCGTTCTAGTTAGACGCCTTCGCCACAGGTGGTCCTCCTTAGATTATAGCATTTTACCGCTCCCTAAGGAATACCTCTAACCCCTCCCGGTCTCAAGTCTCGCAGTGTCTCCTGCACTCTGCCAAGTTAGGCCTGGCAATTTCACAAGAGATTAACGAAACCTGCTACGGACGCTTTAGGCCCAATAAACGTGATTGCCACTTGTGGCGCTGGTGTTACCGCGGCGGCTGGCACCAGTCTTTCCCACCACTTATTCGCCGTGCTATTTACACACAACAAAAGCCCAAGCATTGCTTGAGCACTTGGGATCCCCTTATCACACTTGCGTGCATTGTAAAGGTTTCGCGCCTGCTGCACCCCGTAGGGCTGGGACCAGTATCTCAGTGTCCCTCTCCGGGCTCCCACTCTCATGGCCCGTACCGATCTTTGGTTTGGTGGTCCGTTACACCGCCAACAGCCTAATCGGCCGCCGTCTCATCCTAAGGCTCGAGTTTGGAGAATACTACATTCCAGTATGTATTCCTTATCAGGTGTTAACCACAGTTTCCCGTGGGTATCCCTGACCTTAGGGCAGATTAACGACGTGTTACTGAGCCTTACGCCTCTATTGCTAGAAGACTTGCATGGCTTAATCGAATCCCAATAGCAGCAATCTCCCGCAGGATCAACGGGTATTCATTTTACATCCTTCGTTTATGTTCCGATCGCTTTAAAACTTTAAAAATTGTTACAAGGTTTACGTTTCTAGGTCGTATATTATTACTAAGTTCTCGTTAGTACATCATACGAACTATTTGTTGATTTTCTTATCAATCTTTTTGCGCATACTCGATTCTGCAATCAAGCATGATTTTGAATTTTTTTTTGTTTATTCTCCTGTCGTAAGCCTCGAGAGGCGACAGTCTCAGAATTTGGTGGTGATACTCTATTTGAGTAAATTGTGGGAAAACGTTTCCATTTAAAAGGTTTTCGTTCTTTTGTTTTTTGTTTTTTTGGTGCAGAATTTTTTTGTTTTTATATAAATAAATTTTTTTACCAAAAAAAGTTTTCTTCGGTTATTTTAATGTTTATTCTTTGTTGTTTTATTATTTTTTTGATTGTTTTATTCATTCATTTCAGAATTTTGTTCTTTTATTTAATTTTTGTTAAAAAAAAAGTAAAAAAAAGGTTATTTTTTGCAGTTGCACATTAGTTCTAGGTCTTCTTGCAAGTCTTGTAGTTCTTGTTCGTGTTTTACTTCGTCTTGCATGATTTTTCTAATCATGTTGTATGTGATTGCGTCATTCATTCCTTTTAGTTTTTCTAGTATTGTGTTGTAGACTCCGATTGCGCATTGTTCTCCTTTAATGTTTTGTGCTAGTATTGTTTTTGTGTCTGGTTTGTTTGGAGTTTCGTATCCGCAGTTGCTGAATTTTCCTAAATCCTCTGGGTTTAGGATTGGTTCTCCTCCTAGTTGGATTATTCTTTCTGCTAGCATTTCTGCGTGTTCTAGTTCTTCTTTTGCATGTTCTTTTAGTTCTGTTTCTATTTCTGGCCTCATTGGTCCTTTTATTATGTATGCTCCTACCCAGTATTGGTATACTGCTAACCATTCGTCTGCTAATGCTTTATTTAGTAAGTCTATTAGTTCTTTTACGTTTCCTTTTATTATATCTATGGCTTTTGTGCCCATGTTTATCACCCTTATTTTTTACTAATTAGTTTTATTTTATAAATATTTGGGTGTGTCTTATTTGTTTTTTTTATTGGTTTGATAAATTATTTAAATACAGGAAATATTGGTTTTTTTATGAAGAAACCTGTTGTTGCTTTGGCTCTTGGTGCTGGTAGTGCTAGGGGTTTGGCTCATATTGGCGTTGTTAAAGTTCTTGAGAAAAATAATATTCCCATTGATTTAATTACAGGTACTAGTATGGGTGCTATTATTGGTGCGTTTTATGCTAAGAATAAAGATATTTTGGATGTTGAAAGAATTGCTTTATCTATTAATAATAAGAAGTTGTTTAAGTTGTTAGATCCTTCTCTTAGTATGGGTTTTTTTAGAGGTAATAAAGTTATTAATTTTTTGAAAGATAATTTGGGCGATGTTGAATTTAAGGATTTGAAGATTCCTTTGGTGGTTGTTGCTACTAATACTCGTAATGGCGAGTCTGTTTATTTTGATAGGGGTGATTTGGTTAATGCCATTAGAGGTAGTATTAGTATTCCTTTGCTTTTTTCACCTTATAGTTATAAGGGTTTGTCTTTAATTGATGGTCATTTGTCTGAGCCTGTTCCTGTTAATGCCGCGCTTAGTAAGAAGCCCGATGTTGTTATTGCTGTTAATCTTGATTCTAAGAAATATTTACGTAATGATATGAGTCCTTCTTTTGGGGGTATTGCTAAGCGCACTGTTAGGATTTTGTTTTATCATTTGTCTAAGAGTATTTCTGAAAAAGCAGATGTTGTTATTTCTCCTGATATTGATATTGATTATTTTGCGAGTTTTTCTGAAGCTAGTCACATTATTAAACAAGGGGAGTTGGCTGCGAAGAAAGCTTTGCCTAGTATTAGGAAGGTTCTTCGAGAATTTGAAAATCTTTGATTTCATAAATTTTAAAAAGTTATTTGTTTTTTGTTTTTTTATGAATAAGTTTTCAAAGATTATTGTTCCTTTTTTGTTTCCTTTTTTGATGTATTCTAAGCCTTTTGTTAATCATGATTATGTTGGTGTTGATTATTCTGGTTTTCCTGTTGAGTTTAGTTATGATTTGAAGACTGGTATTTTTGGTGGTCGAATTAATGTTCCTACTGGTACTATGATTAAGACTAGTAATGGTTCTAAGAAGTCTTTGGAGGTTAGTGTTTTGTTTAATAGGGTTAAGTATGGTTTTGATAAGCCTAATGATTCTACTTATGTTGAGAATTTGAGTTTGCCTGATGAGACTTTTATTTATAAGAAGCGAGATGATTCATGGGTTCTTGTTGATTATGTTGCTAAAGGTAATAATCGTGATTATAAAAATGATCTTATTGGTCATTCTTTTAGTGGTAATACTTTGGCTGATTTGACTGTTGAGCAGTTGAATAGTGTTGGTGATACTATTGATTTTTTCTTGTTTGGTGAAAGTTATTTTTTTGTTAGGTCTTCTTTGGATGCTATGGAGATTAAAGGTATTAAGGTTCAGGATGTTGATGAGGGTATTTTTAGTGATGTTATTAATTTGAATCAGAGTGAAGGTTCTTTGTATCCTGATTTTGAGGTTGGTTTTGATGTTAGGCGTAGAGGTCCTTTGAATGGTTCTTATAAGATCAGGGGTTTTTTTAATAAGTAGTTTTTTTTAGAAAAGTTTTTTATATGTCTTTGTTATTTGATTTTTTATGCGTATCGGTGTTGATTTAGATGAGGTTCTTTGTGAGTTTCTTAGTGGTTTGATTGATTTTCATAATTCTGTTTATGGTTCTTCTTTGGTTTTTGATGATTTTTTTAGTTATAATTTTTGGGAGGTTTGGGGTGGCGATGTTGAGGAAGCTAAGTTGAAGGTTTTTGCTTTTTATGAGTCTGATTTTTTTAAGAATTTAAAGCCTGTTAAAGGCGCTGTTGAAGGTGTTAAAGCGCTTGGTGAGATTCATGAACTATTTATTATTACTGCGCGTCAGGAGTTTATTGCTGATAAAACTAAGGTTTGGCTTGATTTGTTTTTTCCTGGTTTGTTTAAGGGTTTGATTATTGTTAATCATCTTTCTAATAGCGGGGTTTCTCGTAGTAAAGGTGATGTTTGTGATGAGTTAAATATTAGTGTTATGATTGAGGATTCTTTTGGTTATGCTGTTGATTGTTTAAGAAATGATAGATTAGTTATTTTGTTTAATAAGCCTTGGAATGTTAATAAAGGTATTGTTAAAGGAATTGTAAGAGTTAATTCTTGGGAAGATTGCGTTCGTGTTATTAATAGTTTTAAATGATTTGTTTTTTTAATTCTTTTAGGTGTTTTTTTAGTTTTTTTATGAATTCTTTTTTTTCTTGCATTGTTATTTCTTTGTTTTGTGCTTTTTGTTCTCTGAATTTGTAAGCATCCATTATTATGTGTTCAGGATTTATTTTTTGTGTTTGATTTTTTAAATCAAGCCATTTGTTTTTTGGTTTGATTTTTTTGTGTCTTAATTCGTTGTCTGTTAACCAGAATACTTGTTTTATTATATCATGGAAGCTCATTTCTTTTTCTTTGTATTTAGGTAAGAATATTTCTTGAAATGCTTTTATCATTTTTTCAAAATCTTGTTTATTTGTTCTTTTTTTTAATTCTTTGCTGTTTAATTTTTTTCCTATTAATAATTCGTATTCATCGATGTGTTTTGAGAATCTCGTCGTGTTTTTTCCTTGATGTGTTTTTCCTGTTTTTAGTTCTTCTGTTGAATAAGCAGATAAGGATATTTTGTTTAATTCTTTTTGTTTTAGTTCTTGTTTTATTTTATTTTTTTGTTCTTCGTAGTTTTTTTCTTTGAATATTAATACGAGGTCTACGTCGCTTCCTTGTATTGTTTCTCTTCTTGGAAATGTTCCTTTTACGTATATTGATAATATTTTTGTTTGTTTTTTTAGAATGTTTTCTGTTTTTTCAAGTTCTTGTATTATTTTCGTTTCGATTTCTGTTTTGTTTTTCCAGTCTTCCCAGAATTTGTTTATTTTACTTATTTTTTTCATTTATGATTATTAAGAATTCGTTGTTTATAATTGTTTTTAGTTTTTTTATTGAAAAAAGTTATAAAGTTAAAGATTTTTTAGTTTTTATGCCTTTTGTTGATGTTCACGCTCACCTCGATTTTGAGGATTATGATTCTGAGATAGATGATGTTATGCGTAGATGCGAAGAGACTAGAACTGTTGTGGTTGTGAATGGTGTTAATCCTAGTAGTAATCGTAAAGTTTTGAAGTTGGCTGAAAAGTATGATTTGGTTAAACCTGCTCTTGGTTTTTATCCTACTCATGTTGTTGAGGAATCTGATGATGTTTTTGATGCTGAGTTTGATTTTATTTCTAAGTCTAAGTGTGTTGCGTTTGGCGAGATTGGTTTAGATTTTAAGTATACTAAGGATGATGTTGGTATGAAGAAACAAGAGAATGCGTTTTGGCGTTTTATTGAATTGGGAGAGAAGACTAATAAGCCTTTGATTATTCATTCTCGTAAGGCTGAGCTTAGAGTGATTGAGATGCTTGAGTCTTCTCGTTTGAAGAAACCTGTTATGCATTGTTTTTCTGGTAAGAAAAAATTAGTGGAACGTTGTGCTGATAATAGTTGGTTTTTTTCTGTTCCTGTTATTGTGAATAAGTTGCAGCAATTTCAAGAAATGGTTAAGTATACTAATATTAATCAGTTGTTGACTGAGACTGATAGTCCTTATCTTGGTCCTGTTCCTGGTGAGAAGAATTATCCTTGGAATGTTAATATTGCTATTAAGAAGATTGCAGAAATTAAGGGTTTTGAGGAGAAGGAAGTTGAGAATAATATTTTTATGAATTATCAAAAATTATTTTAATGAGTTGTTACTTTTAAGTAATTAAAAGAGAAAGTTTTTTAAATTAGTTTGATTTCTTAATTTTATGGTAAAAATACCTAAAATAAAAGGATTGTATCCTGTTGATGAGTTAAATTTATTTTTAGTATTAAATAATTTAAAACCTTCCACCTTGATTAGTTTAGACCCTATATATATTGATAATCCTCGAGTAAAAAACGATTTTAAAAATGGGCGTGATATTATTAGTGGTTTTGATGATTTTTATTTAGCGTTTGATGATGTTCAAGATTTTAGGAAAGCCTTAGTGAAAGAAGGTTTGTTTTTTAATAAAAAAGATGATTCTTTTTTAAGTAGAAAGAATATTGAAAATTATTTTGTTAAATGTCAGCTTGAAAATTATTTTGTTGCTTCTAATAAAGAAAATCTTAATGTCTTAGTTGAGAGTTTTAAATCAGGAAATGATTATGATATAGGTAAAGCTTTAGGTTATCCCGAGGAAGCTTGTGCTCATTATTCTAATCAACCTAAAGCTTCGACAGGAAGCCATTTTTTTAATGAATTAACAATAGGTGTTAATTCAGGCGTTTATATTCCTAGTTGGATAGGTTATATTTCTCACACTCCTTCTAGAATGGATGTTTTGAAAGCTGATTATTCTAAAGAATGTGAATTTCAAGGTAAATTATTTGAGCAATTTACTAGAAAATATAATCCTGTTTTGGCAATGAAAGTTGATGGCAAGTTTAATCGTTTATTAGAAGCTCATAAGAAATAATGCGTAAATTCTTAGTTTTATGTTTTTGACTATTTATTTTTTTTTAATCAACCCTCATAATTTATTAAAAAATTATTATTTTATTCTTTCTATGCTTTTTAGATCTTTTATTCGTTGTTCTGCTCCGATGCTTGTTCTGAATATTTGCCAAAATAATTTTTGTAGCCAATTCACCCATTCTTCATCAGTTATTTCATAGAATATGAACGTATTTCTTTGTTTGTGTTGTTTGAATCTTGCAAATTTATTGTCCACTATGAATGCTCTTAGTGGTTGTTCTGCGTGTCTTATTTCTATTAAGTCTGTTTTGTGTTTTTCGTTTAGAGATTGTATTCTGCTTATATTTTCCATCGATTCTAAATCTACATCGCATAATATTTTTATTGGTGTTTTTCTTATTATTAGTTCTTCTAATAAACTTAATATTGATGTTGTTCCTTGTTTTGTTATTGCCCAAGACAAATTTCCTGAGAATATTAGTACTTGACTTTCTGCGCTTCTTAGCGCGTTTGTTAATCCTTGTTTTTCTGTTATTTCCAGTTCTGTTTGTTTTTCTAGAAATGCTCTTCTTTTCTTTTCTGGAACATGTTGATATATATCAAAAGGGTTAAAATCTTCTTTTTGTCTTGAAGATATTATTTGTGAAAATATTCTTTCTTGATAAGCTGTTGAATGAAAGTTTTCTCCAGAAACAACGTATACTAATTTTAGTGCTCCTCTTGTTCCTTTTCTAAAAGTGTGTGTCGCTATTGTTCCTTGTTCAGAAGATATTTTTTTTACGTAGTTATCTGCTGTTCGCCAATTCTTACTTATTAATTTAGATATTTCTTCTATTGTTCTAGGTCTATTTTTTACGAAGTTTTCTATTTTCTTTGTGATTTTTTGATCTAACAATAAAACAACCCCCTACAACTATGTGCTTATTTTTTTTACAATAATATCTAAATATAGTACAACTATATTAATATTTCTATGTTGTGGAAAAAAGATTTTTGGACGGAGGATGAATACGAAGGACTTGAAGAAGATGAAGAATGATTAATTTCATCTTAGTTCTTAATAGATGTAAGAATCAAGTTTCATAAATCTTTTATATTTATAAGAGGATAACCATTTATTTCTAAACCTTTTTCAAATTTTATTATGTTGCAATTCATACAAATAAAGAAAGGACCATATTTGCCCATTTTTATATCTAAATAGTCCCCGCAACTACATTTCAAGTCTTGCAGTAATTCATTTTTATGTTTCATACACACAGGTATTTTTTGTTCGTTTCTTGTTACCGCGGCTCCATCACAAAAAGGACATCGACTTACTTTGCTTTCTCCATATATTTTTCGTGTTCTCATTTTTTTAGTAAAAAAAAAGAAAAAATTATTTTTGTTTTAGTGCCGCGTGTGCTGCTGCTAATCTCGCTATAGGAACTCGGAAAGGACTACACGAAACATAGTTTAGCCCAACTTCGTGGCAGAATTCTATGCTTTTTGGATCTCCGCCATGTTCTCCGCAAATACCTAATTTTATTTTTTCATTTGTCGATTTTCCTTTTTCTACAGCTATTTTTATTAGATGACCTACGCCTTCTTGGTCGAGTGTTTGAAAAGGATCTTTTTCTAGTATTTTTTTTTCTATGTATTCAGGAACAAAAGATCCTACATCATCTCTTGAGAATCCTAACGTCATTTGTGTTAAATCATTGGTTCCAAAGCTAAAGAATTCTGCTTCTCTCGCAATTTTGTCCGCGGTTATTGCTGCTCTTGGTACTTCTATCATAGTCCCTATTAAGTATTTGACTTTATCATTGCTTTCTAGAATTTGTTTAGCAACTTCTTCAACTATTATTTTTTGATTTTTTAATTCTTCCACGTTTCCTATTAGTGGTATCATTACTTCTGGTTTTACTTCTATTCCTTTTTCTGATACTTCTTTTGCTGCTTCAAATATTGCTTCTGCTTGCATCTTTGTTATTTCAGGATAAGTAATTCCGAGTCTGCATCCTCTGTGTCCTAGCATCGGGTTTACTTCGTGTAATGAATCCATTTTTTTGTGTAATTTTTCTAAAGTCACATTTAATTCTTCTGCGAGTGTTTTTATGTCTGCTTCTTCTCTTGGTAAGAATTCATGTAGCGGAGGATCCAACAATCTTATTGTTATTGGTTTTCCATTCATTATTTTGAACAGTTCATAAAAGTCTTGTTTTTGGTATGGTTTCAATTTTTCTAAGGCTTTTTCTCTTGCTTCTTTTGTTTCTGATAGTATCATTTCTCTTACTGCTTTGATTCTGTTTCCTTCAAAGAACATGTGTTCCGTTCTACATAATCCTATTCCTTCTGCGCCGAATGTTATTGCTTGCGCTGCGTCTCTTGGTGTGTCTGCGTTTGTTCTTATTCCTAGTTTTCTATATTTATCTGCCCAACTCATTAGTTCTCCGAATGCTCCGCTAAGTTCTGGGTCTACTGTTGGTATTTTGCCTTTGAATACTTCTCCTTTTGAGCCATCCAATGTTATATAATCTCCTTCTTTGAATGTTTCTCCACCTATTTCGAGAGTTTTGTTTTTTTCTGAAACTTTCGCATCTGAACATCCTGCGACACAACATTTTCCCATTCCTCTTGCGACGACTGCTGCGTGCGAAGTCATTCCTCCTTTTGAAGTTAGAATTCCTTGTGCTGCTTCCATTCCTATTAAGTCTTCAGGGCTTGTTTCGTTTCTTACAAGAATTACTGAGTGTTCTTGTTTTTTCATTTCTACTGCTGATTCGTTATTGAATGCTATTTTTCCTACTGCTGCTCCAGGACTTGCCGGTAAGCCTTTTCCTAAGGATTCATGTTTATTTTTTGCTACTGGATCTAGTTGTTTGTGTAATAATTGATCTAGTTGTTCTGGTTCTACTCTTAGTATTGCTTCTTCTTCTGTTATGAGTTTTTCTTTACACATATCTATCGCGATTTGTACTGCTGCTTGCGCGGTTCTTTTTCCGTTTCTTGTTTGTAGAATGTATAATTTTTTGTCTTGTATTGTGAATTCCATATCTTGCATATCTTTGTAGTGTTGTTCTAATTTCTTGTATGTTTCCACTAATTCTTTGTACGCGTGAGGCATAGTTTCTTCTAATTGTTTTATTGGTTTAGGAGTTCTTGTTCCTGCTACTACGTCTTCTCCTTGCGCGTTCATTAAATATTCTCCGTAAAATACGTTTTCGCCCGTACTGGGATCTCTTGTAAAACAAACTCCTGTTCCTGAGGTTTCACCCATGTTTCCAAACACCATTGCTTGTACATTCACAGCTGTTCCTATTAAATGATGTAAATCATGCATTTTTCGGTAATGTATTGCTCTACTATTATTCCATGATTTGAATACGGCCTCTATTGATAAAAATAATTGTTCTTCTGCGTTTTTTGGGAATGGTTTTCCTGTTTTTTGTTCTACTAATGCTTTGTATTCTTGCGTTATTTCTTTTAAGTCCTCAGCGTTTAGTTCTGTGTCAACATTAACCCCTTTGTTTATTTTTTTCTTATCTAATATTTCTTCGAAGTCGTGATGTGGCACATCTAGTACTACGTCTCCGAACATCGTAATGAATCTTCTGTATGAGTCCCATGCAAATCGTTCATTGTTTGTTTTTTTGATTAGTCCTTGTACTACTTCATCGTTTAGTCCTAGGTTTAGAACTGTGTCCATCATTCCAGGCATTGATGCTACTGCTCCACTCCTTATTGATAATAATAGGGGATTTTCTGCGTTTCCTAATTTTGATTGCATTGTGTCTTCTAATTTTTTTAGATTTTCTTTGATTTCTTCTTTTATTGTTTCAGGAATTTTTTGTTCTTCTTCGTAATATTTTTTGCATGTTTGTGTTGATATTGTAAATCCTGGCGGTACTGGTAATCCTAGGTTCGCCATTTCTGCTAGGTTCGCTCCTTTTCCTCCTAGTATTTCTTTCATTTCTTTTTTTCCTTCGGTTTTATTTGCTCCAAAAAAGTATACGTTTTTCATTTTTTACCTCCTGTTTAAGAATAAAAATTCCCTCTTCGTCTTTTTTTTTCTTTTTCTTGTTTTTTCTTGCAGTTTCAAGGATGTATGATTTGCTTAAAAAAGTTACGGAAAAATGATTTATTTGTTTATTATTTCTCGTGGTAATTCTTCAGGGATTCTTGTTAGTATTTCGTAATTTAGTGAACTTTTTTTATCACTAAATGATGCAAATCTTATTTCTTTATTATTTTCTTGCCCAATTAGTATTACTCTATCCCCTATATTCACATTTTCTAATCCTGAAATGTTTATTTGGAATAAATTCATATTTATTACCCCTATTACTTCTGCTATTTCATCGTTAACCATTATCCAAGAATTATTGCTTAATTGTCTTCCGTATCCTTGTGCGTAACCTATGGGAACAGTTCCTATAGTCATATCTTCTTTTGCTAAGTAGTAATCTCCGTAACCTATGTATTCTCCTGCTTTTACGTGTTTTATACTCATTATTTCTGATTCCCATGAAAGTATTGGTTGTAGCGGATCTTTTTTCTTTTGTTTTTTTGTTAAGTAAAACATTCTTGTTTCATCGCTTGGCCAAAATCCGTATTGCATTATCCCTATTCTTACTAAGTTTCTTCTTGTGTTGGGCATTGTGACTGCTGCTGCTGAGCAAGCAGCATGTGTTAATTCATATTTTATGTTTGCTTTGTCAAATTCTTCTAAGTATTTTTTGAATCTGTTATTTTGTTTTTTTATTCTATAATAGTTGGCTATGCTTTCTGCTCCTGCGAAATGTGTGCATATTCCTTTTATTGTTATGTATTCTTTGTTTTTTTGTATTATTTTGAATAACTCAGGTAATTCTTTTTCTGAGAATCCTGTTCTGTTAAGCCCTGTTTCTACTTCTATATGTATTTTTATTTTTTTGTTTAGTTTCTTTGATGTTTTTAGTGCTTCTTTTAATCTTTTAAAATTGAAAACAAAGAATTCTATATCATTTGATATTACCCAATTTATTTTTTTTAGAGATAAAACACCCATTATCATTATAGTTGAATTTTTTGTGCTGTATTTTTTTACTTTGTATGCTTCGTCTTGACTAAATACTGAGAAATGATTTATTCCAGATTCTTCTGCCAATAAAATCATTTCTTTTATTCCGTGTCCGTAAGCATTGCCTTTTACAACAGATGATATTATTGTTTTTTCACCTATTATTTTTTTTATGAAGCGTATATTTTCTTCATACTTTTTTTTGTCCAAATATATTTTTGAAGAATACATTTTTTTGAGTATCTGATTATTTATTATAAGTTTTTCTAAACCACCCCTTTTTTTTTAATAATTACTTTTGAGTGGTTAAAATAATAAACTTTAAAAATGATGAGGTCTTTCTTTGTGTTATGAGTGAGCGTTTTAAAAAAGTTAAAAATTTTAAGACTTTAAGATTTAATAAAGATAATTTGATTAGGTCTGTTGAATTGAATATTTTTGATTTTTCTACGTTAGATTCCGTTATAGCCATTAATTTATCTAATAAAGATAGTTGGCCTGTTGAAGGCGTATATGAAAAAAAGATTGATTATGATTTTTTGGATGTTATATTTTCTCCTAATACTCGTAGTGTTGGCGCTCATTTGAGTTTAAATTTTGAATATGTTAATTCTGATTTTAATAAGGATAATTTAATTAATTTGTTAGTATTAGAAAATGATGATTTAACTAAATTAGATGTTGTTACTAAGATCAGGTTTTTTGTTGGCGATACTTCTTCTTTGATTAATTTTTATGGTTCTTTAATGCCTAATGATGAGTTTTCGGGTATTGCTAGAATAGCAACAGGTGTTTTTGGAAATCCTAATTTTAATGATTTGAAGAGTATGGATGGATTGTATAAAAGAATAGGTCAAACAGATATTTTGGTTCAGTCTGATTCAAAAAAAAGTTTTTTTTCTAGTAAGTCAGATACGCGTCATACTTATGTTCGTTTGTTAGAATTCGAATATCAAGATGTTTTGCCTATGTATAGGAAGTAATCTTACGATAAAGAATAAATTGAGCAATCCAGAACATAATACTTTTTATGATTCTGTAAATCTTACTTATAAGCGTGCTTTGAATAATTAATTTTTTGATAATATTTATATACTTGTTTTTTTATTTTTTTATTTATGTCTCGAAGTATTAGTGGTAGGAAGCCTTTATTGGTTGTTAGACCTGACGTTATTAATGCTTTGTTTCCTTTGTTTTTTAAGAATTTCTTTGTTTTTTTACTTTTATGTTTTGGTTTATATTTCTTGTTAGGCATATTTGTTAGTTTTGTTGATTTATTTGTTCTTCCCAATGCTGGTTTGGTTTTTTTGATTGTTTTTATTTTAACTTTTTTTTCTATTTCTTTTAGGTTGATTATTCTTAGATTAACTAAGTATTATTTTTACGAGACTAACGCTGTTAAGGAATTTAGATTCATTGTTATTAGTAGAAAGTCCGTTGTTTATAGTCGTATTACTAATATCGTTTTGAAGGTTTCGTTGTGGGATCGTATTACTGGTGCGGGCAGCATTACTTTACACACTGGCGATGATGAAATGCCTGATTTAGTTATTCGTTATGTTAAAGATCCTGTCAAACTTGAGGAGTTAGTGTATTCTTTGATTCATAAGAAGAATTCTCATGTTAGCCACGTTGTTGATATGTAAAGTTAAGAAAAAAAATTTGAGTTTTTTATGCTTTGTTTTCTTATGTCTTGTTGCCATTTGAATGTTTCTAAGAATGTTATTTTGTTTTTGTATTCTTCCCATTCGAAGTAGTTATTTGTTTTCTTAGTCATCATCATTTTTATTTTTTTAAGCATTTTCTTCTCCTCCTACTAAGTAGTCGTCAAAGTAGTCTATGTCTTCGTTTATTAGTCTGTGTTCTATTAGTATTGGTATTAATCTTTTGTTTATTTGTTCGTATTTGTCTATTTCTTCTTGGTATTTTTTCATGTTTTTCACCTCTCTAGGTTTTTCATTGTCTGTCTCATTATTTGTGAGAATGTTATTTTTTGTATGTATTCAGGGTTTGTGTGGTTGTTATTCATTGTTTTTCACCTCACACCTTATTGGTTTGGTTTAGTTTAAATACTCCGCGCGCACGTTTGTCCAGTGCTTGTGTTTTTAAATAGGTCTAAGAAAAGTTTATAAAAGAAGATTAATTCTAGTGGATTGGTGATGTACATGAATATACTAAATATAACTTTTAATGGTATAAGCGCAGAGAGAAAATCCGTGCCTAAAGGCAGTATTTCTGTTTCTAACAATATCAAGATTGAAGGCGTGGAAGAAGTTAAAATGGGTCTTGATAAGACTAAAAGTGCTTTGAAGTTCTTATTTTCTTATAAAACTGTTTATTCTCCTGATATTGCATCTATTGAGCTTAAAGGTGAGCTTTTAAGTTTAGTTGATGTTGCTGAAGCAACAATTATTCTTGATAAGTGGAAAAAAGATAAATCTTTAGACAAAGATAATGCTAAAGTTGTTATTAATAACGTTATGAATAAATGCACAGTCGAAGTTATTTTGTTATCTAGAGAGCTTGGTTTGCCTTCTCCTATTCCTATGCCTAGTGTGAAGGATGATTCTAATAACAAACCTGCTAAGAAATAATTATTTTTTTTGTTTTTTTTATTTTAATTTTCCTTTGAAAGCTATTTCTTTTAGTGATTTTCTGTTACTTGGTTGTTCTCTCTCTTTTAATTGTAAAGGTAAATCTTCTTTGTTTCCTGGTTTTCCTATTGCTATCATTGCTTCTACTTTGTATGCGTCAGATATGTTCGCGATTTTTCTTGCTTCTTCGTGATCAAATCCTCCTATTCCATGTGCTATTAAGTCATTCATTGTTGCTTGTAGCGCTAGGTTTTGCCAAGCGGCGCCTGTATCAAAAGAATGTGTTTTTGAATATTCTTCGTTGTATTCAAAGTTTTTTCTTGAAACTAAGATTATTAGTGCTGAAGCATTTTTTGCCCAAGATTTATTGAAATCTATTAATAAATTTAAGAATTGGTTCCATTCTTCTGAATCTCTTAATGCGTAAATAAATCTCCAAGGTTGACTATTATAAGAAGATGGTGCCCATTTTGCTGCTTCAAATAAAGCTAGTAGTTCTTGTTCTGTTATACTTTCTGGTTTCATTGCTCTTGGAGACCATCTGTTTATGAATAATTCATTAATTTTTTGTTCTGTTTTTCTATGTTCTGTTAATTTCATATTTTACCTCTTGTTAGAACTTGTTTAATCTAGGAATATTAGTTTTTATTTAAGTTTTTTTAAGAATCTTAAAGGATTTATTTTTTTAGTTAAAGAAATAAGACTTGTTTGATTCTTGATTATTAACTTGTTTTGTTATTGTTTCATATTTCGTTTTTATTAAAGGTATTAATTCATTTTTAAATATTTTATCTAAGTCATTATAAAAAAACATCGATATTGTTGCTCCCATCATTATTATGCCGACTTGTACTCTTTTCCAAGCTCTTGATGTTTTATCTTGGTATTTTTGGAAGTCATATAAATAACGTGGTTCACTTAATATTATTTTTTGATTTGTTTCTTTTTCCAGTAATTTTTTTTCTAATAAGTTCATTTTTAATCTTAATATTGTTCTTTTATTATTTAAAAAAAAAAAAAGATTATCCGTAGTAACTAGGTCTTTCATCTTTTAGTTGTTTTCCTGCTGCGGATCTGAAATGATTTTGTATCTCTGCGTAAGCGTCTTGAACTTCTTTTGTTATTGACGGTCTTACTTTTTTAAGCGCTTCTTCAAAGAATTCTTTTTTAATAACAGTGGTTTTCAAGTCTTTTCTTAGTGCTAGCATAGCTGCTTCTCTACATAAGCTTTCTATGTCAGCTCCTGAGTATCCGTCTGTTTTGTCTACGAAGTCTTTTAAATTGACGTCTTTAGCTAAAGGCATTCCTTTTGTATGTACTTTGAATATTGCTTCTCTTGCTTTTTTGTCAGGTGCGCTTACTAGTAGTATTCTGTCAAATCTTCCAGGTCTTAGAAGTGCTGTGTCTAATAAGTCAGGTCTGTTCGTTGCAGCTATTATTACTATGTCTGCTAAGTCTTGCATGCCGTCCATTTCTGTTAATAATTGATTTACTACTCTTTCTGTTGTGTGACTATCGTTTGTTCCAACGTGTCTTCTTGGTGCTACGCTATCTATTTCATCAAAAAAAACTATGCATGGGCTTGCTTGTCTTGCTTTTTTGAATATTTCCCTTATTGCTTTCTCTGATTCTCCAACCCATTTGTTTAGTAATTCAGGTCCTTTCACAGATATGAAATTGGATTCTGATTCTTTTGCTACCGCTTTAGCAAGTAATGTTTTTCCTGTTCCAGGAGGTCCATATAGAAGTACTCCTTTTGGAGGTCTTACACCTAATTTTTGGAATTCTCCTTTGTGTTTTAATGGCCAGTCAACTGATTCTATTAGTTCTTGTTTTACTTCTTCTAATCCTCCAACTTGTTCCCAAGTAGTTTTTGGTGTTTCAAATAATACTTCTCTTAGTGACGATGGTCTTACTGATTTTAGTGCTTCTTTAAAGTCTTCCATTGTTATTTTTATTTCGCTAAGAGTTTCTTCTGATATTTTTTGGTCTTCTTTAAGATTTAATTGTGGAAGTATTTTTCTTAATACGTTCATTGCTGCTTCTCTGGATAGACTAGCGAGGTCTGCGCCTACAAATCCATGGGTGACTTCTGCTAGTTTTTCTAAAGATACATCTTTGTCTAGAGGCATGTTTCTTGTGTGAATTTTTAATATTTTTAGTCTTCCTTCATATTGTGGTACTCCTATTACTAATTCACGGTCGAATCTTCCAGGTCTTCTTAATGCAGGATCTAAAGAATTAGGTATGTTTGTAGCTGCTATAACTACTATTTTTCCTCTGCTTTTTAGTCCATCCATTAATGCTAAGAGTTGTGCTACTACTCTTCTTTCTACTTCTCCTTTGCTTTCTTCTCTTTTTGTTGCTATCGCGTCTATTTCATCAAAAAATATTATGCTTGGAGCGTTTTTTTCTGCTTCTTCAAATATTTTTCTTAGATTGGCTTCGCTTTCTCCATAGAATTTGCTCATGATTTCTGGTCCGTTAATAACGTAGAAGTTGCTGTTTGTTTCGTTTGCTACTGCTCTTGCAACTATGGTTTTTCCTGTTCCTGGCGGTCCATGCAATAAGACTCCTTTCGGTGGTTCTATTCCTAGTCTTTGGAATAATTCAGGGTGTTTTAATGGTAATTCTACCATTTCTCTGATTTTTTCTAGTTCGTCATCTAATCCCCCTATGTCTTCGTAGGATACTTCCACAGTTGTTGTTTCTTTTTCTTCTTCTGTGCTTGGTTCTACTCCTTCTTGTTTGTATTCGAATTGTGTTTCTTCATTTATGACTACTGGTCCTTGTTTTGGATCTGTTTCTAAAACTACGAATTTTATGTCTGGAAATCCGAACATGCTTTCTAATACATCCGCTATTCTAGCTGAGTCTCCTAGTGCTGATGTTCTTTTTTTGAATTTGGACATTGCTACTAAGTCTCCTTTGAATACTGCTCTTCCTACGAATCCTAATTTGAATAAGTCTAGATTTGATGCTTTAATTATTAATCCTTCTCTTGCAGGAGCTATTATTACTTTTTTTGCATCTGTTACTTCTGCTTTTTTTACTGATACCCATTCTCCTATTCCTGCTTTTGCATTTCTTCTTAGAAGGCCGTCCATTCTTATTATTGGTAATCCTATGTCTCCTGGTAAAGCCCTATCCACTATTCCTATGGTTGTTCTTTGTCCTTTTATTTCTACGAAGTGTCCTTCTCGTACGCCTAGTTTCTTCATGTACCCGCTGTCTATTCTTATTATGCCTTTGTTTACGTCATCCTGTATGGATTCTGTTACTTTTAAGTTTAGTTCCACGTTGTTATTGTTATTTTCATTTTCTTCAACCATTTTGTTTCATCCCCTCTGAAAAAATTGTGCTTTTTTTAAACCTGTTTAGAGTATTAATTATTATTTTATTTAAGAATAAAACTCAGTATTTATATTTTTTGAAAAAAAACATGATAATAAAAAAATATTATTCTATTTTGTATATGGATCCGCCTTTTCCTCGTAGTCTGTTTTGTTCTTCGAATTCGCTTTTTATCATTAGTTTTATTACTTCACTTACTGCTATTACAGACATGCTAACTATTATTATTATGAGCCAATCCTTTAATAGTAGAGCTTCTGTTCCTAATATTCCTTGTGCGGGCGCCCAATACACCGCTAATAAGGTGCATAAAAATGATAGTCCCACCGCTATGAATATGTATTTGTTTTTGAAAAAGTTATTATTAAATATGGTTGTGTGTAGTGATCTCGCGTTGAATGTATGGAATAATTCGAACATTATTAGTGTTACGAATGCTACTGTTCTTGCTTTTTCTATTGTTGCTCCTGCTACTTCTAATTCCCATATGAATAATAAGAGTGTTCCTACGAATAGTATAGGTACTAATACTAGTATTTTTAGTAATACATATCCTGATAATAGTTTTTCTTTTGGGTTTCTGGGTTTTTGTTGCATTACTTTATCTCTTGTTGGTTCTATGCTTAGAGCGCTTGCTGGGAAAGTGCTTGTTACTATGTTTACGAATAATACCATTATCGCGGTTAATGGGTTTAGTATTCCTATTAGTACTGAGATAAATATTAAGGTTACTTCTGTGAAGTTTCCTGTTAGTAAGTAGTATATGAATCGTCTTATGTTGCTATATATTGTTCTTCCTTGTTTTACTGCTTTTACTATTGTGCTGAAGCTATCATCTGCTAGTACCATGTTAGATGCTTCTCTTGCGACGTCTGTTCCTGTTTTGCCCATGCTTACTCCTATGTCTGCTTTTTTTAGAGCTGGTGCGTCATTTACGCCGTCTCCAGTCATTGCCACTATTTCTCCTAGTCTTTGTAGTGAATTTACGATTCTGAATTTGTGTTCGGGTGTTGCTCTCGCGAATATTACTACTTTGCTCATTGCGTTATCTAAGTCTTCATCATCCATGTTATCTAGTTCTGATCCTTCTATGATTAAGTCATATTTGGATTTTACTAAGCCTAATTTTTTGCCTATGCTAGTAGCTGTGTGTTTATGATCTCCTGTTACTATTATTACTTTTATTCCTGCGCTTACGCATTCTTCTACTGCTTTGTAAACATCTTCTTTTATTGGATCTTCTATTCCTAATAAGCCTTCTAGAACATATCCTTTTTCTAAGTGTTTGAGTTCTGCTTTTGTTATTTCTCCTCTTTTGTCAAGTTTTATTGGTTTGGGTATTTTTTTTGTTGCTAGCGCTAATACTCTTAGTGTTAGTGAAGCGTATCTTGTTAATTTTGCTGAGAGTCTTGCTTTGTCTTTAGGAGTTAGTTTTTTTATTTTTCCTTGTATTCTTATGTAGTCACATTTTTCTATTATTTTATCGTATGCTCCTTTAAGGTACGCTGTTTGTGTTCCTTTATGTTTTGACTTATTTATTGTTATCATGTATTTTTGTCTTGAATCAAATGCTACTTCGTATAGTTTCGGATTGTCTTCTTTCATTAAAGCGTCATCTATTCCTGCGCTTTTGGCTAATGTTAATAGAGCGCCTTCTGTTGGTTCTCCTGATAAAATCCATTCTCCTTCGTCGAATGTTAATTCTGCGTTGTTGCATAAAACGCATGTTTTTAAGAATTCTTTGTGTTGTTGTAAATATTCTTTTTTTAATTGTTTGTCTTTTGTTGAAAACATGCTTATTGGTTCGTATCCTTTTCCTGTTACGTCTATTTCTTCTCCTGAAGATAAGTATGCTTTTACGACTCTCATCTTGTTTTCTGTTAATGTTCCTGTTTTATCAGTGCATATAACCGTGGTTGTTCCTAGTGTTTCTACTGATCCTAAATCTTTAACTATGGCTTTTTGTTTTGCCATTTTTTTTACGCCGTTAGATAATCCTAGGGTTAATGCTAATGGGAAACTTTCTGGTATTCCTGATACTGCTAATACGCTCGTAAATAGTAGTGCTTCTAATAATTCCAGTCCTTGACTTAGTAATATGAAAAAGAATAGTACACATATACCTATTACTGTTAAAGATATTCTTTTGCTCATTCCATCTAATTTTTTTTGTAGTGGACTTTTTACGTAGCCTATTTTTCTTAGAGTCATAGATATTTTTCCTAGTTCTGTTTTGATTCCTGTTTCTACAACTACTCCTAGTCCTGAGCCTCCTGATATATTTGTTCCGTTAAATATCATGTTTGTTCTGTCTGATATTACTACTCCTGGTACATCTAGTCTTTCGGGGTATTTTGCTTTTGATACTGATTCTCCTGTAAGTATTGATTCGTCTACTCTTAATCCATTGCTTTCTATTATTCTTATATCTGCAGGAACTATCATTCCTCTTTTTAAGAAAACTATATCTCCTTGTACTAAGTTTTCAGCTAATATTTCTTTTCTTTTATTATTTCTTAATACATCTACTTTTTTTGCTGTTAATTTTGATAGTGCTTCTACTGATTTTCCTGCTCTATATTCTTGTATGAATCCTAGTAATCCTGTGAATAGTATTATTACCATTATTACTATGAATTCTTCTACGTGATCTGAGAATAAGGATATTAATGATGCTGTTAATAATACATATATTAGTAAGCTGTTAAAGTTTCTTAGAAGCATTTTTAGAGCTGAGTTTTTTTCTTCTTTTGCTATGGTGTTAGGTCCGTTTTCTTGTAGTCTTTTTTTTGTTTCTTCTTCTGTGAGTCCTTGTCTGTTTGTTTTTGTTTCTGAGAATATTTCAGGTATTGATTTTATGTGCCAATTTCTATCTTCTGTTTTCATGTTTTCTGTCATTAATTAACACCCTTTTTTTTAATAACCCTCTTTTTAACTTATGTTTTTAAGGAACTAAGTTATATATAAATGTTATAGTTATTTGTTTGTTTTTTATTAGTTAGGTTTAGTAAATAATATAAATAAGAAAGTATTTAGTTGTTTAAGCACGTTTTTTTGGGGTGTTTAGTGGTGGTTATTCAAATGAGGGCGTTAAGGTTTGTATTTTTGTGTTTGTTTTTAGTTTTTTTGCTTTCTTTCATCGTTATTGCTCAGTCTTCTGATAGAATAGATAGTGATGGTGATGGTGTTATTGATGCATTTGATAATTGTCCAGATACTAATACAGGTGAAGGCTTACCTATTATTTTGAGGAATCCTGACTTTCTTGGTTGTTCTTGTTCTCAAATTTTTAGTTTGATGGAGCAAGAGTATTGTAAAGAAGTTTATTGTTTTCCTAATAGACCTTTAGAGATTAGGAATCGTGCTTTTTCTTCTAGGCCTAATCCTTGTCCTTCTCCTAGGTGTGAAGGTAATACTTTATTTAGTTATGTTATTGATGAGATTCGTTGTCATAGTGGTAAGGAACTTCCTTATGAGTGTGAAGAAATAATTATTGAGAATTCTGATATTTGTATTAATGGTTTGTTGGATGTTGAGGATTTTTTTGTTGTTGATGATTCTGTTCCTATAGATATTTATGATTTAGTTGTTCTTTCTTATCTTGAAGGTTCTGTTTTTGTTGATTATTTTGATATGAGGAGTAAATCTTCTTTAATTAATAATAATGATGTTGTTTTGGATAATGTTGTTGTTGAGCGCGAGGTTTCTGTTAATGAGCGACTTGTTAATAATAGGCGAATAGTTGTTGCTGATGTTTCTTTAGTTATTATTCCTGATAATTATGTTAGACTTGATGATTTTATTATTGTTGAGCGAATTCATGGTGATTTGAGTAATAAGAATCTTGTTATTAATGGGGATTATTTTTATGATTCTTCTAAGCAGTTAATTTTGTGGCGTGTTGATTCTTTGAAGGACGAGGTTGTTTTTTCTTATAGAATTACTCCTGGTTTTGATTTGGATTTTGAGTTTTTTGTTCAAGGTGATGTTAAAAATACTTTGTTCAGAGAATTGTTGCTTCCTTTGTTTTTATTGACTTTGCTTATTGGTTTGGTTGTTTCTTGGATTATTTCTATGCATGAGAAAAACAGAGTTTTTAAAAATTAGTTGTTCTTTCTTTTTGTTTGTAGGGCAGTGCGTGACCGTCCATTTATTGGAGGAAAGTCCGCTCACCGAGAATGTCACTCACTTTTTTGTGAGATCCTGAAAAGGATGGCAACCACTCAGAAAAGAGACCCCTCATATCCGGGATGATAGATGCGAAGGCTTAGGTGACTAAGCTGAGTTAACCTCTTGACTTTGTTTATGAGAATGGATGAAACTGTGAGTCCTTGACTGGTGCAACTCTTTGGAGAGGCTTAGTAGAATGTCACGAATAACCCTTCCATTTTATGGGGGTTGACAGAAAGCGGCTTATAACTGTCCTACTCTTGTTTTTCTATGTATTTGTATATTTGTACTTGTTCGTTGTCAAATATTTTTATGAATTGTTCGCTGTGTTGTAAGAAGAATTGTAGTCCTTCTTCTCTTCCTATCCATGTTCCTCCGTTTTTCATTTTTTCGTGTATGAATATGTATTCTATGTTGTTTTCGTTTAGTAATTGTTGTAATTCGCTTAGTTTTCTTGCGTAGAATATTTGATTTGCTATGTCTATTTTTTCGTTTTGTTTATTTTTTTGAGTGTTTCCATCTAAGAATGTTTGTTTTTGTGATAAGTATTGTATCATGAATCCTTTGTTTTCTGTGCTTAGGACTTGGTTTTCTGTTTTTATTGATGCTAAGAATTTTGATGCTTCTACTTCTTGTTTGCTTATTTGTGTTAGTTGTGTGTTTATTGTTATTATTGCTGAAAATAATATTATGTAGAATATTAGGAGTATCGCTATTTGTTTTATTTTTTTTAGTTCCCATTCCATTGTTAATAATTGGTTCATTCCTATTCCTGCAAATATTGCTAGTGCTAATGCGAATATCAGTCTTATTTCTGGTATGAATAAAGAAATTATTAGTCCTGTTGTTAGTGATGTTGTTATTATTGTTCTTTCTTTTCCTTTTTCCCACCATGCAAATAGTCCTATCGCGCTTAGTATTATTAATGGTATTGAGTATCCGTTCATACTTCCTAGTTCTATTAAAACGTTGTCTAGTATTGTTCTTTGTATGTTTATGAATAAGTCCAGTGTTAAGAAATATATTGCAAGAGATATTATTGATATTAGTAGCGTTAGTTTTATTGTTTTGTTTTGTTTTTTTAGTAATAATTCTGTTATTAGGAATATTGTGAATATTATTCCTAGTATTGGATTTATGAAAGTCATTAGTATTAGAGGTATGCTTGTTGTGTATGTTTTTTTCATGTATAATATTATTGTGAGTAGTAATAGTGGAAATGCTAAATTGTCAGGGTTTAGTGTTGTGAATTTGTATAGAAATATAGGAGTTAATGAAAATAATAGTAATGCTAATACTATTTCGTTGTCCGATAAATTTAGTTTTCTTAGTATTATGAATATTAGTATTATTGTTAGTATTCCTGTTATTAAAGGTATTATGAATGCTATTCCTACGTCGTTTAAAGGTATTTTTTTTAATAATACGTGAAATGGGTTGTTATTTGTTATTTGTTTGTGTAGTGGTTCTTGTTGTATTTGATTTACTTGTATTAGATTAAGGTATGTTTCTTCTGATGTGAATGTTTTTTCTGTGAATCCTGTTTTTAGAGTCATAGGTAATATTAATAATAAGAATATTACTATTAGGATTGCTGTTTGTATTTTTTTGTCTTTCATTTTTTTATTCTCATTGTTATTCTATTAGTGTGACTACGCAGTTAACGCTGAATATTTCTGTTTTTGATTGTTCTCCTTCATATATTTTTTTTATACAGTCGTTGTCTTCGTAAAATAGGTTTGTTATTTTTTCTTTATTTTTTGCGTGTTCAGATAATAATATGTAGTCTACTGAATAATAGTTTAGTTTTGTTAAAGCAGGTATTAAGAATCGATCATCATATATTTTTTTTGTTTCTCTGTATCTTAAGTCTATGTTTTTTATTAATAAAAAGTTTTGATCTATGACATTTTTTCTTTGCGCGTAGTAGCTCATTGCTGAGCTTTCTTCTGGTAGTGCTAGTATTGTAGCGTTTTTGTTTGTGTTTTGTTTTATCCATTCGAATGCTTCTTTGTCGTTTTCTGTTGGTACTTTTGATGCTTCGTAGAATGAATATGTTAGTGCTGGTATAAATGATGTTAATATTAGTATTATTATCAAAGTTTTTGTTAGGGTTTTTGTTATTTTGAATTTTAGATTCTCTGCATAATTTAGGGTTTTTCCAAGAGTTCCTGATGCTAATATACTCATTGTTACTCCTAAGAACATTAGTCCTATGTATATGTTTATTAGTTTAAACCATAATAAGAAAAAGAATGTTATACATATTGATATTAGCATAGTTACTGATTTTTTTCTTGATGAAAATACTGAGTCGTAAATGGTTATTACTCCGAATAGTAATGGTATTGTTCCTATCCAGTATAGGCTTTCTATGAATGTTAGTTCTTTGTATATTTCTAGTATTAGTTGTATTGGTACGTTTTGGTATATTGCTGCTGATCCGTGTGTTGTTATTGCTTGTTTGTATATTGTTAGATTAGACCATACTATTAGGAATATTGAGAATAGTAGTAGTTCTGGTTCTTTTGAGCTTTTTTTGAATCCTTGTATTTTTAGTAGTGCTACGTATATTAGTAAGCTGAATGCTAGTATTAGTGAGGATGCGTGTGATAGTGCTAGTATTATTAGGCAAGTTAATAGTTTCCATAAGTTTTCTGAGTTGCTTACTGTTTTTAGGAAGTAGTATGCTGATAAGAAAAATAAAGGTATTACTAAGGAGTATATTGATGCGTTGTTTATTGTGTTTGAGAAGTATACTGGTATTATTGCTGATGCTCCTGCTGTTATTAGTGATGCGTCTTCGTGTTTTGATAAGTGTAGTGAGAATAGAAACACAATTATTATGATTGATGTTGCTAGTATGTTAGGTATTATTTTTAGTACTAGCATTTCTGGTATTATAAACGAGAATATTGTTAGTAAGTAGTAGTATAATGGGCTGAAAACGTTGTTTCTTCCTGAGTAGCTTAATTCGTCTTTGAATAATGGTAGTCCTGTTTCTTTTATGTTTTCTATATTCCTTAGTGTGAAATAAGCGTCGTATGTTATGTCTTCTGTTTGAAATGCTATGAATAGTCTTAGGGCTAATACTAATATGAACATGATTCCTAGTATTATTGTTGTTCTGCGTTTCATGGTTTGTTGAAAAGAATATTTATTTATATATTTGATGGAATAGTTGTTTTTCACTGGTCATTTTGGGTGAATATTTAAAAAAGTGTTTTGTTTTCTTTTTGTTTGTGATAGTTATTGATAGGGTTACTGGGGATGGTGTTGTTGATCTTTGTTTAGATGTTTCTCGTATTGGTAAGCAATGTATTGTTTTTGTTGGTACTAAGAAGAGTGCTGAGGCTTGTGCTGAGCGTGTTTCTTCTAAGCTTAGTTTTTTTGAGGAGGCTTCTGTTCTTGGTTCTAGGGTTGAGAAAGTTTTAGGTTCTCCTACTAAGCAGTGTAAGCGTTTAGGTAAGGTTTTGAGGAATGGTGTTGCTTTTCATCATTCTGGTCTTAGTAGTGTTCAGCGTCGTTTGATTGAAGAGGGTTTTCGTTCTGGTGTTATTAGGATTATTTGTAGTACTACTACTCTTGGTGCTGGTTTGGATTTGCCTGCTTTTCGTACTATTATTAGGGATTTGAAGCGTTTTAGTCCTGGTTGGGGTTCAGTTCCTATTCCTGTTTTGGAGTATGAGCAGATGGCTGGTAGGGCTGGTCGTCCTAGTTTTGATTCTTTTGGGGAGGCTATTTGTATTGCTTCTTCTTCTGAGGAGAAAGAATTTTTTTGGGAGGAGTATATTAATGGTTTTCCTGAGGATATTAGTTCTAAGTTGGCTGTTGAGCCTGTTCTTCGTACTTATGTTTTGTCTTTAGTTGCTTCTGGTTATGTTAGTTCTTTTTCTGGTTTAATGGATTTTTTGTCTTTGACTTTGTATGCTTTTCAGTATCAAGATTCTGATAAGTTAAAAGGAATAGTTTTGCGCGTTATTAGTTCTTTGGAAGAGTATGGTTTTATTATTTCGTCTAGAGAAAATAATTTTTTTAGGAGTGCTTTGGAGTCTGATTTTAAGTTGGATGCTACTAGGCTTGGGCGTAGGGTTTCTGAGTTGTATTTGGATCCTTTTACTGCTTATGAATTAATCGAGGGTTTGTTGCTTGTTAAGGATGAAGTTTCTGTTTTTGGTGTTTTGCAGTTGATTTGTGGAGTTAATGAGATGCGTCCTTTTTTTAGTCTTAGGAAAAAGGATCAGGATTTGATTGAAGAGAAGATTTTAGGGTCTGATTTTTTGGTTGAGGAGCCTAGTTCTTTTTCTGATTATTATTATGATTTTCTTGGTAGTGTTAAGACTGCTTTGGTTTTAGAGGATTGGATGGATGAGAAGTCAGAAGATTTTTTGTTTGATTCTTATGGTGTTACTCCTGGTGAGCTTAATGTTAAGGTTGAGCGGGGTAATTGGTTGTTGTATTCTTGTCAGGAGCTTTCTAAGATTGTTCCTGGTATTAAGAGGGATTTGTTGCGTCTTCATGTTATTCGTGAGCGTTTGAGTAAGGGTATTAAGGAAGAGTTGTTGCCTTTGACTAAGTTTAAGGGTGTTGGTCGTGTTCGGGCTCGTAAGTTGTTTAATAATGGTGTTAAGAACGTTAAAGATGTTAAGAGTATTGATATCAGTAGTCTTGTTGAGCTTGTTGGGGAGAGTGTTGCTTTTAGTATTAAGAAGCAAGTTGGTCAGGATTTGAGTGTTGAGAAGGTTGTTGTGAAAAAAAATAAGCGTAAAGGTCAGTTTAATTTGAATGATTTTGATAGTAAATAATCAAAACACATATTTTGTTACTATTAAATAGTAGTTAAAAAAGAAAAGTTTATAAGTTAATTGTTCTTCCGACAGTTAAAAATTACTTAAAAAGTACATCTTAGGAGGAGTAAAAAAAATGTCAAAATTAAATAATGTCAAAATTAATTTTTTTCATAAATTAGGAGAATATTTACACAATGCATCTTTTAAAGCAAATACACATGCTAGAAAATTAGACGCATACTCTGAACAAGAGTTTAATGCCGTTGCGATTCCAGGTTTGCCTGCAGGAGCATCTGTGGAAGCATATGAAAATTTTATGCAAATTTTGCCTAACTTAAACACTTATATAACTCCTCAAGGAAAATACCCCATTAATAATTCTGGAAAATCATTTTATTTAAAATTTAATGTTACAAACATACCTTTAGTTATTGGTAATTTTGCAATTCCTGATAAAGAACCTCCTCTAAAAGAAAATGTGTTTGGACATTCTAAAAATATTACTTTGAAATCCTCAAATCATGCTTTGCAAGAAATGTCTAGCGGTATGGATGGTGCTTATTTAGATTTAGTTAAAGAAAAATCGCTTTTTGATTTAGAAGAAATTGTGTTTGAGCCTCTGTTTGGAAAACCTATGAAAAATCCATTAGTCATTTTTTCAAAAAATAAAAGTGTTTTTTTATATAAATCAATTAATCAAATAGAAAAGGAATTAGAGCATCCTAATTTAATATCTTCAAATCACATCCCTTTCTATTTGCATCATTTTTTAAATGACGTTGCAAAAGATATGCGTGAAAATATTTTTAGTTATAACACTGTGAAATTTCTTGATTTGAATACGAATATATTGTCTAGTTATAAATCAAAAAAATAATTTTTAAAAACGTAAAATGTCAAATAAAAATCCTTTAATAAGACATTATAAGCCAGAAGATAGGCAATCTATTAGAGATATTTGTGCAGAGACTGGGCTGTGGGGAGAACCTATTGATTCTTTTTTTCAAGATAGAGCTCTTTTTTCCGAATTGATTGTGGATCCTTATTTGCGTTTTTAACCCGAGCACGCTTTAGTTGTTGAAGATAAAGGCAAAGTTGTTGGTTACATGATTGGTGCTTTAAATAAGAATTTACATATTTTAAAGTCAGCATCTAAGCTTATTGGACGATATGTTTTAGGTCATTATAACAATCATGAATCTAGTAAGCATTTTGTGAAGTGGTCTTTTACTGAAGCTATTAAAGAAGCTCCGAAGCATCCTAATGTGCCTGCTCATTTGCATTTAAACATGCTTCCTAATTATAGAGGAAAATCGCTTGGGTTAGAATTACTTACTAGTTTCGAGTCAATGGTTAGAGATGCTGGGCAAAACCAATATTATGGTGAATTATTTTCTTCTAATAGTAAGCGTTATGAGTCGCTTTATGAAAGATTAGGTTTTGAGATTTTTGATAAAAAGAAAAACACTATGTTTGGTGATTTTTTTGGCGAAGATATTTACACTTTGTGCATCACTAAGAAACTTTAATTAATTATTTGTTTTTTAATTTCATCTACATTTAGTTCTTTTTTTCTTCCGTGAAACCATAAGTCTAAGCCGTCTTCTTTATATCTTGGCACTACGTGAAAGTGTATATGCTCTACTGTTTGTTGTGCATCTTTTCCTGATGCGTTCACTACATTTATTCCTGTCGCGTTCAATTTTTCTTGTAATTTCTTTGCTATTTTTTTTGTTGTCACAATTATGTTTTTCAGTGCTTCTTCTGTTACGTCTTGTAAGTTTTCGTAGTGTTTTTTTGGTATTACTAAAGAATGTCCTTTACTTGCAGGATTTATATCCAATATTACTATTGTTTCTTCATCTTCGTATATCTTATGTGCTTGTATTTCTTGTTTTATTATTTTACAAAATATGCAATTTTCCATCTTAATTATTTGTTTTTATTTTTGTTTTTATAAATTTTTTATTATTTTGTTATAATGCTGTTCTAGTACAACAATGTTTATATAATTTAAAATGAATAAATTATAATACTGGTATACAAAAAACATTCGTTACCTTTTTTGAAGGTGTAAACCATAAAAAAACTAAACAAGCACGACCGTTACGTCGAGAAACTTGTAAGGCAATTACGGCCTGATTATGATGATATTTCTACCCATCTAAGACTTGAGAAAAAGAAAAGAATTATTGGTGAAGTTGATGTTGTTGCTAAGCGAGGAGATGAATTGCATCTTTATGAAGTTAAGTGTTCTTATAGGATTGTTAAAGCTAGGAAGCAATTAACTAAGTTTAAGAAAATTATGCGTCATCATAATACGAGTTGTTTTTTTTATTTTGGTGCAGGCAATAAAATTGTTGAGATTTGTTGATTTTTTTCTATTAAATAATTCATATATGGCGCTATTTCAAATTCCATATTAATTTTTTTATCTACGTATTTTGCATAAGGTAACCAATTATTTATTACATTATTAATGAATATTTCTTGTCTTCTTTCCGCGGACACATTATTTTTTGGTTTCATATATTGTGTTGTTTCTAAGTTATGACTTATGTCTGCTAATTTTAATATTATTGGGTCATATGTTCCTAGTTCTTTAGTTTTTGTTAGTATTTTTTTCTTTTGTGTAAAGTCTCTTTTTGTTCTGTCTTCTTAGAATATAGATACTGAATCTATTATTTCTGAGACTTTTTCTTTAAATCTTGAATTTATATTGTTTAATTCATCTATTCCTTGATGTTCAGGTACATCATGCAGTAATCCCGACACTACTAAGTATAAAGGTCTGTTCCACGTTGCTAGTAAGTACGCTGTTGATACTGGATGAACTGCGTAAGGTAATCCGTTATCTCTGTAATCTCCAAGATGTTTTTTTATTGCGTATTCTAGTCCTTTTTTAAAGAAATCTTCTTGGGTTTCTGAGAAAACTTGTTCGTAGTCTTGCCCTATAATTATATTTGTTATTTCAGGCATTAATACTTTGTAATTATCTTCGTTTGTTTTTTCGAATATTTCATTTATTAACGAGAGCCCTTTTTCTATTTTTTGCCATAATTCCATTTGATACATCAAAGATTATTTATTATTGATTCTCAAATTATTAGTTTGACTTAATCTAATATTATAAAGAAATATTGTTAGATTTAAAACATTTTTTGATATTTACTGAATCGTAGTTATTCTTAATTTAAATCCCATTTGTTGTCAGTTATAAAATGTAAATTTTTTATCACTTTCCCATCTGTTTTTTGTTTTATTTCTTCTCCTGAATAAAGTGTTTCTCCTACAACTAAAGGTTTTTTATTTTTTTCATCCACTATAACTATTATTTCTCCTTTTCTTATGTTTTCATCTAAATCAGTTATTCCTGGTTTCATTACGTCTGCGCCGTTGCAAATGAATTTTATAGCACCCATATCAACAGTTATTGTTTTTAGAAATTGTTCTTTCAGCAATAACTTCAGCAAAGGTATTGGTTTTTCTTTTTCGAAGAAAAATACTGGTTCTTTATTTAGTTTTATGTGTTTTATAGGGTTTTGTGTTATTTGAATTAAATCTTTTTTATTAAAGAATTCTTTTCCATACAAATCGTTAAGTGTTTGATTTAGTTGTTTTATTTCTGATTTGTTTAGTGTTTTTGAACTCATATTTTTCTTATAAGAAGAAGTAATATAAAAACATTTATAAAAAAAACTTGGTTTCTTTTGTTTGATGGATAAGTCGGTCAATTATTGGCTTGCTTAAACCGGAGAGTTAAAGCCTTTTGGTTTTTATTCGAAATACTTGTTTTTACGAGTTTTTTTCTCCGTCCAGTACAATTAAAAGGTGAAATATTATGGCAAGGATGCATTCACGTGCAAAAGGTGTTTCAGGAAGCACTAAACCTATAAAAAAGGTTGTTCCTGGTTGGTTAAAGTACTCTGCTAAGGAAGCTGAGTTATTAGTTGTTAAGTATGCTAAAGAAGAAAAAAAACCTAGTCAAATAGGTATTTTTTTAAGAGATCAGTATGGTATTCCTGATATCAAAGTTGTTACAGGTAAAACTATAACTCAGATTTTGAAGGAAAAGAAGGTTAAGCAAGATTTGCCTGAAGATTTTTTGGCTTTGATTAAGAAATCCGTTATGCTTAGAAAGCATCTTGAAATTAATAAGAAAGATATGTCTGCTAAGCGCGGTTTACAGCTTACTGATTCTAAGATTAGAAGGTTAGCTAAGTATTACAAGACTAAAGGAATTCTTGAAGCTAAATGGCGTTATAATGCTGATCAATTTAAGATGTATGCTCAGGATTAATTTTTCTTTTTTTTCTTTTTAATTATTTTTTTTCATAAATTATTTAAACATCTTTTTGTAACTATTATTTAATGAATAAAAAAAATATTAGTTTGGCTTCTTTGATTGATTTTCTTAGCGTTTATAATTTTAAATCTTTAGATATTAATTTTGATGAAATTCAAGAAAGACTTGACTTTTATGATAAAGTGACTAAAAGCGAAATTAAATGTGTGCTTAGCGAGTATTTTGTCGAAAAATCTTTATACGAGTCAGGTTTTGTTTTTTTTTCTAAAGATGATGTTCCTACAAGTAATTATGATATTTTTCAGAATAATCATAATCTTAAGTTTTATCGTGGTTCTTCTCCTGTTTTTGAGTTTGATTTTTTAGGAACTTATAAAGATGATTTGTTTATTGTTGAGTCTAAATCTAATAGTTTAAAAAAATATGACGTTAATAAATTAGATTATTTGGTTAAGTGTGTTGAGAAATTATTTGGTGAACGCGTTAATTTTTTGTTTTTGGCTTCTTTTAAGAACAAAGATTTTTTTAATAATTTTAGTCAAAGTTGGGATTCTCATGATTCTATTGGCGTTGTTGATATGGGTTTCTCTAAGCAAGATTATGATGTGTTAATTAAAGATTATTTTGTTTGGAAGAACGGTGATTCTTTTGATGAATCAAATAGTATTCTTCGACGTATCAAATCTTAGAATCTCATTTCTTGTTGTTTTTTTGATGTTCTTAGTGAAGTATTTAAAGAACCTCATATTTCTCACAGTACCGCGAATTATTTGATATGGAGGTGCGTTTTTATGGCAACAATTAATATTACAAAAGATAATTTTGAGAAAGAAGTTTTACAATCAGATGTCCCTGTAGTTCTGGATTTTTGGGCTTCTTGGTGTGGTCCTTGTAGAATGATGGGTCCTGTTTTTGAAGATCTTAGTAAAGAATATGAAGGAAAAGTTAAATTTGGAAAAGTTAATACTGAAACTGAACAAGAGCTTTCTAATAATTTTCAGATTAGAGGCATTCCTAGTTTGTCCGTTATTAGAGGTAATGAGGAGATTAACAGAATTGTTGGTTTTAGGCAAAAAGATGAACTAAAAAAGGAAATAGAAGAATCTTTAAAGAAGAAATAATTATTTGTTTAAGATGATTGATTTTGCTTGTAAAAAACTGGATTTGAAGGAAGTTATGCGTTGTGGCTTCGGGATTACTAAAACAGAGTTAGATGTTTTAGAATTGCTTTTTGATAAAGATTGGAGTACAGCTCACGATGTGACTACTTTTCTTGATGTCAGCTTAGCCACAGTTCAGCGTAGTTTGAAGAGTCTTCATGAAAAGAACTTGTTAGATAGACGACAACAAAATCTAGATAAGGGCGGTTATTTATTTTTTTACAGACCTAAAGATAAAGCTTTTTTGAAAGAAGAGCTAAGAAAGATTCTTAGTGGTTGGCTTAGTAATGTTGAGTCTTCTCTTAATCAATGGTAATTCCTTATTTTTTGTTGTTTGATTCAAATTTTTCTTTTGTTTTTGAGAATAATGTTTTAATTTTTCCTTTGAATGTTTTTATGTTTTGATTTATTTTTTTGTCTCCTCTAGCTAATGCTTTATCAATTTCTTTGCTGTATTCTCTCATTAATAAATTCATGTTTTCTACTTTTGATCCGTATGAATTAAAGAATATCATTGCGTCTAAGTCATTTTCTGTTTTTGGATCGAGTTCGCCTTCTTGATATCCTAGTGTTATTATTGCTTGAGGTCTTACTTTTCCAGGAAGGTTAAATTCGTCTGATATGTATTCTTCGTTAAATGCTCCTATCCAACAAGCACCTATTCCTAATGCGTGTGCTGCTAATAATATGTTTTGTGCTGCTGCTGCTGCGTTTTGAACAGCGTATAATCTTTGTCCTCTTAATCCATAATATGTTTCTGTTCTTTCTGTGTCTGCGCACACTATTATTAGTGTTGGTGCTGTTGCTATCCAGTGTTGTTCGTTGCAATGGTCTGCTAGCGCTCTTATTTTTTCTTTGTCATTTACTATTATGAATCTGTAATCTTGTAAGTTTCCTGAAGTTGGTGCTTTTGTGGCTGCTTCTAGTATCAAGGTTATTTTGTCAAATTCTATTTTTTTGTTTGAATAATTTCTTACGCTTCTTCTTGTGTGTATGCATTCAAATAGGTCCATGTGGTGTTAATAATGGTTTTTCTTTTTATATGTTTTGATTTAGAAGGGTTTTTACACAAAAACATTTTAAATAAGAAAGTTTTTTATTAGTTATTAGCTTAATTAGGTTATTTTTATGGAAAAACGCGATAGTGAAGAAAAAAAGAATATTTTAGTAGTTTGTGCGCATTCAGATGATCAGGTTATTGGTCCAGGGGGTGCAATGGCTAAGTTTGCTAGGGAAGGTTATAATGTTTATACTATTATTTTTTCGTATGGTGAGTTAAGTCATCCTCATGTTAAGCGTAGTTATATTGCTAAGATAAGGGTTCAAGAGTCTAGAGAGGCTGATAAGATTATTGGTGGTAGCGGCGTGTTTTTTCTTGGTATAAAAGATGGTATTATGAAAGAAGATTTTTTGAAGAAAAAGATGCGTAGTAAATTGCTTAATATTTTTTTGAAGTATGATCCTGAGATGATTTTTACTCATTCTAGAGATGATTTGTTACCAGATCATAGATTTGTTAGGGAAGTTGTTCTTGGTATTTATGATGAGCTTAGTAGAAAAAAGAAATTGGTTAGTGATGTTTATTCTTTTGATGTTTGGAATATTTGGAATTTGTTAAAGAGGAATAATCCTTTTTTAATTGTTGATGTTTCTAAGACTTTTAAGTATAAAGTTCGTGCTTTGAAGGAATTTAAGAGTCAGATTAATTTTTTTTCTCATACTTTTTTAGTTAATGTTTTGTTTGTTTCGGTTTTTGTTAAGGCTTATTTGAATGGTTTAAGATATAAATTTAAAAGGGTCGAGGTGTTTTATAAGTTAAGATGATTCCTAAAAAAAAGTTGTTAATAGCCACAGATAATTTTCTTCCTAGGTGGTGTGGTATATCTCGTTTTTTGTCTGAGATTATTCCTAGTTTATTAAAGCATTATGATGTGACTGTTATAGCTCCTGATTTTGGTTCATTTAAGCCTGAAGGTTATCGTTTAGTTAAAATTAAGAAGTCTCGTTTTGGTTTAGGCGATTATGTTGCTCCTAAGTTTAGTTTTAGGACTGTTAAACGCGAAGTTAGGAAGGCTGATTTAGTATTTACTCAAACTATTGGCCCTATTGGTTCTTTGGCTATTTATTATTCTAAGAAACTAAATAAAAAAGTTGCTACTTATATTCATAGTCTTGAATGGGAGCTTGTTCCTATGTCTACGCGTAATATTTTTTTAAGAAAATTATTATATCCTGTTTCTAAAATGTTCACTAAGTTTATTTATAATAAGCCTGATTTATTAATTACTCCTTCTGGTGCTTTATCTGATGCTTTAGCTTGGAGAGGTATTACTACTAAGAAAAGTATTGCTACTTTAGGTGTTGATTGCGATATTTTTAAACCTATTTTTGGACGAACACGTGAGGAATTAGAAGAAATTAATAAATTGAAAGAAGAGCTTGGCTTAGAAAATTCTTTTGTTATTGGTAATCATGGCAGATTAGCTAATGAGAAAGATCTTGTTACTTTATTAAGAGCTTTTAAGTGGTTTAGAAAGAATCATAAGAATTCTAAGTTGTTAATTGTAGGTGATGGATTAGAAAGTATCAAAAATAAATTTTCTGGTGTTGAGGGTTGTGTTTTGACTGGTTCTAAGAATAATGTCCATATTTATTTGAATTTAATGGATGTTTATGTTACTTCTTCTTTAACTGAGACTACTTCTTTGACTACTCTTGAGGCTATGGCTTCTGGTTTGCCTGTTATTTCTACTCCTGTTGGTTTTATTAAAGAATATATTAAGAATAATAAGAATGGTTTGATTTTTAATCAGAAACATTCTTTTGAATTGTTTAAGAAACTTGAATCTGTTAAAAGAGATTCTAAGCGGGCTTCTAAGTTGGGTTTTAATGCTCGAGAAACCGTGCTTATAGATTTTCATTGGAATGTAACTTCTAAGAAAATTGTAGAAGCTTTAAGAAATCTTTCATAGTTCTATTTTTCTAAAGAATTCTAGTAAATCATGTTGAAAAGTGTTGTTTTTTATTGTTTTTTCATTAATATTAAGTAATCCTTTGAAAGATTTTATGTTTTGAGATATTTCTTTGAACGCGTTTCCATGATCTTTTCCACTCATCGTACAAAATGCTGCCACGTTTACGTTTTTGCATAATACTAAGTATGTTCTTATTGGCGAACTTATATTATATGCCCAAATAGGCGTTCCTATTATTACCAAGTCATAGCTTTCAGGGTTTTTATTAAATGATATTCTTGATTTTTTATTCGACGCGGATTCATATCCTCTTTTTAGATATCCTATTATTCCATCTCTTTTATCCGTTGTTATTTCATCTACGTCAAAACCCATGTTTTCTGCTAAGTATTCTGCTACTTTCTTTGTGTTTCCCGTTCTTGAATAATATGCTATTAGTACTTTTTTGTTTTTGAAATTTTTTCTTAGTAAGTTTTTTAGTTTTTTCCAGTTATCTTCTGATGCTATGTATCCTTTACATTTTTTTGATCCGCAACGACAAGGATGTTCTTCGAAATTGTCAACGTCATATCCATAATTATATTTGAGTTCCTCTCCTGGTTTTATGTCTTTTATTGCTTTTATCCATATTTCTTCATTTATTATTTCTGATTCGCAGTTAGGATTGCAAGAATGATTTATGAAACGAGCTATGTTGTAAGGTACGTTTCCGTCTAAGTCATATTTTTTGTTTATTTCAAATATGTAAACCGCGCCTTTTTCTTTATTTTTTTTTGAATCTTCTAAGACTTGGTCCGCTCTTCTTTCCGACTCTTTTTTTGATATTTTTTCTCCTATGTATTCTATTATTAGGGTTCCTTTTTGTATGAATTTTTTAGCAAATATACCAGTGTTATGTATTTTTGATTTTTTAGCATGAACATATTCGTTTTTCTTAATTTCTTTGTTTTCCATTAAGAAATTCGAAGATTTGGTCTTTTTAAAAACCTTTTGATTCTTAAAACTATTTTTTAAAAGTTTCATCGTCTTAAAACACTGTTTTTTTTTAATTTTCATAAGGATTTATTCATTCTTTTATTTGTGTTTAAAAAAATAACCTTTAAAAAAGGAAGAGTTCTCCTTTATTTTACGCGGGGGTAGCAAAGCCTGGTCAAATGCGCAGGACTTAAGCATCCAAAGCGAGACACTCTTTCGTTTGGAAGGAGATATCCTGTCTCTTAGTGAGTTCGAGGGTTCGAATCCCTTCCCCCGCACTTTTCTTTAGAAAAATGAGGGCTGGAAGGTTTGAAAATCTTTGATTTTCTTTATCTTCCCCCGCACTTTTCTTTAAAATGTTTAGAAATCTTTAATTTTATTCACATAGTTCTAGTTTTGCTTGTGTTTCTATTTTGATGTTGTTTTGTTCTGCTAGTCCCGCGTTTATTTCTAGTGTGTATAGTGCTTCCGTGGTTGGTGCGTATATCTTGCATGGTTCTTCTTCGCAAGGCGTGGCTGTTTGTATGTATACTACTTCTAGGTCTTCGTTTAGCCATATCATGTCTAAAGGTATTAATGTGTTTTTCATCCAGAAGGCGTGTTTTTGTTGTGTGTTGAATATGAATAGCATTCCTTGGTTTTCTTGTAGGTGTTCTCTGAACATTAGTCCTTGTTGTTTTTCTTCTTGTGTTCTTGGTATTTCTATTTCGTAGCAGGTTTCTTCAAAGCAAATTGTTGGTTCGCATTGTTGTGTTTGTGTGCAACTTATTATGAAGAATGTTATTATGAGTAAAAGCGTTGTTTTTGTTTTCATTGTTTTTTTTCTTCTAGTTCTTTTCTTATTGTTTCGCAGAATTCTTGCATTCCTTTATAGTATAGTTCTACGGGGTCAGCGTCGTTTTTCATTAGTACTTCTAGTATTGTGTCTTTTCCTTCTTTGTCTCTGTCCAAGTTTTTTAGGTCTTGTAGTTGTTTTTTTGTTAGGACTTGGTTTTCTGGTTTTTTTAAGTTTTTTAAGTGAGATTCTATTTTTTCTATGATTGTGAATAGTCTTTTCGTGTCGGTTTTTTCTTCGTTTTGTAGTGCTTCTGATAATTCGTTGTACCAATCAGGTTTTAGATTTATTGATTTTCTTAGTTCTTGTGTTCCTCCGTGGTATTTATTATAGACTCTTCCTATTACGAAGTTTAGTGCTTTGCTTTTTTCTTCTATTGACGCTATGTATTCTTGGATGTTTTGTTCTTTTAGTTGTACTGGTTTTTGTTCTTTTGTTTGTTTTGGTTTTTTCCTTGTTATTCTTATTATTGTGAAGAACATCGTTAAGTACAACACTGAGTATATTATATTTATTGATGTTAAGGTTGCTACGTCCATGTTATAGTTCATGTATTCGTAATTTGTTCCTATTAAGAAGAATGATCCTGTTATTATTAGTGGTATGAACCATATTGTTATTTTGTGATGGAATGATTCTTCGTATAATACTAAGCTTAGTATTATTGTTATTAAAGATGGTAGAAATCCTATTACTACGAAGAGTAATGGTGAATTCGTGCTGAACGCTGATATTATTATTATTGCTAATAGAATCAGTATAGAGAATATTGAGAATCCTTCAAATAGTATTTTGTTTTGTCTGTTGACTATCTCCATATCTGTGTAAGTATTGTTTTGTTTTATATATTTTTTGAAAATTTTTTTGTTTTTTTATTTATTAGTGGTGAATTAGAAGTTTTTTTGTTGTTATGCTTGTTCTTTGTTTATGTTACTTTTTAGTTCTTTGTATTTTTTTCTTTTTTCTATGTGTCTTAAGTGGTTTAATTTTTCTTTTAGAATTAAATCTTTTTTAAATTTTGTTTCTTGTAATAGTTGAGATGTGTGTTTTCCTCCTAGCATATGAGGCATTATGACGTAATCAGCTCCTGTTTCGTATAGTTCTAACGCTGTATCTATTTGGTTTGCTACTACTATTTTTATTGCTTTAGGATTTATTTCTTTTAATGTTTTTATTAGTACGTGGTTTGTTTCAGGGTCAGGTATTGTTGATATTATCATTTTTGTTTTTGATAAGTTTATTTCTGATAAGAATTCTCTGTTGTCTGCATCCCCATATATTGAATTTATTCCTTGTTTTGTTACTTCTTTTACTGTGTCAGGATTGTTATCTATTACTAAGAAAGTTTTTTTCATTTTTGTTAATGATTCTGCTAAGTCAAATCCTATTCGGTTATATCCGAAAAGTATTACTTCATGCATTTTTTTGTTTTGTTCTTGGTTTTTTTCTGATGTTTTTTTCTTTTCGAATATTGATAAATAAGGTGATAATAATTCGTATATTTTTTTATTGTATATTATTAGGTAAGTAGAGCCTGAAATTGTTATTATTCCTATGAATGTGACTAATGATAATATTTCTCCTGTTAAGTGTCCTACTGTCACTCCTAATCCTATTAGTATTAGTGAGAATTCGCTTATTTGTGCGACTGTGAATCCTGAGAATAACGCGTTTCTTTTAGAGTATCCTTGTGCACCCATCAATATCAATACTATTAATGGATTTCCTATTAGTACGAATATTGATAGTATTATTATTGGCCATATGAATTGTGTTATGTTTGAGAATACCATTTGGCTTCCTAGCCATACAAAGAATAGTAATATGAAGAAGTCTCTTAGTGGTTTTAGTTTTGAGCTTATTTCATATTTTAGTGGCGACATTGACAAGGCTACTCCTGCTAGTAGTGCTCCTGCTTCTATTGAAAAATTTAGTTTTTCAAATATTGTTGCTACTATGAAGCACCATGCTATCGCGAAGAATAATAAGAATTCTTGTGATTTTGCTATTTTTTCTGTTATTAATGGGAATATTAGTTTTGCTATTATGAATACTCCTACTAAAATAGTTATTAGTTTTATTATTATTTCTATTATTACTATTAATGATAAACCTGCTGTTCCTGTTGAGGATGATATTAACATTAGTATAAACATTGCGACTATGTCTTGTACTATTAGGAATCCTATTGCGATTCTTCCATACAACGTATCCACGTCTCCTTTGTCTGATAATAGTTTTAGTATTATTATTGTGCTACTGAACGTTAGTGCTATTGCTATGTATATTGCAGGTATTGTTGCGAATCCTAAAGTTTTTATTATTAAGAATCCTATCACTGATGTGAATATTATTTGTCCTATTCCTGTTATTAGTGCTATTTTTCCTACGTCTTTTACTGCTTTCGGATTTAGATGTAATCCTACCATGAATAGTAGTATTGCCACACCCATGTGTGCGAATGCTTCGAATGTTTCGTTTCCTGGTTTTACTAAGTTTAATAATAACGGGCTAACTAGTATTCCTGTGGCTATATGTCCTATAATTAGTGGTTGTTTGAGTATTCGCATTATCCCTGATACTATTACAGCTATTACTAGAACTAATGATAATTCTACGAATACATTATTTAACAATTTTTTTTCCTCTTTTTTATTATTGTTTTTTTTAGTTATTTATTAATTTTATTTTTTTGTTCCTTTGTATACTCTGAATCCGCTTTGTTTGACGATTTCAGATACGTTTCCAAAGGTTTCTTCTATTTTTTTAGCGAGTGTTTTTCCACCTTTGTTGTGCCTAGCAACTATTTGCAATGTTCCTTTTTTTTTAAGGTGCTTATGTGCTTGTTCTATTAATGTGAAGCAAGTTTCTTTTCCTGTTGCTATTGGCGGATTTGATATTATGTGATCGTATTCTTCTTGTATTTTTTCAAAGAGATTTGATTTAATAATTTTTCCTTTTAATTTGTGTTTTTCAAGATTCATTCTCGTAATTTTTATTGCTCTTTCGTTAATATCTGAGAATGTTATTTCTAGTTCCGGTTTTTGTTTTAGTAAACAAATGCCTATTACTCCATTTCCACATCCTAAATCAAGTATTTTTTTTTTGGTTATTTCTGCGTTTTCTATTAATAACTGAGTTGCGCTGTCTAATTCTTTTTTTGAAAATAATCCTGATGCTGAGAATAGTTCGAATGCTTGTTTTTTTAGTTTTATTTTTATAGTGAATATTTCTTCTTTTGATAATGGTTTTTCTGTGTAATAATGGTCCATCATTTTTTATTGTTTTGTATATTATAAAAAGTTTTGTTTTTAATTATTGTCTAAGTAGTCTTTTAGTCTTTGTATTGCTTTATATCTGTGAGATATTTTATTTTTTTCTTCAGGCGTCATTTCTGAGAATCTTTTATTGTATCCTATTGGTATGAATATTTTATCAAACGCGAATCCTTTATCTCCTTTCATTTCTACGACTGTTCCTTTTATTTCTCCTTTGAATATTTTTATGTCTTGTTCTGATTTTGCTAATGCGATTAAACAAGTAGTTGTTGCGTTTTTATTTTTTGTTAAGTGAGCTAGTTTTTCATATCCTAATATATCTATGAAATCTTTAATGTATGGTCCTGGTAATCCGTTTCATTCTTCGAATCCGAAGGACGTGTCTTCTATTAGGCAAGGTTTTTTTAGTTGAGCATATGTTTGTTTGGCTTTTTCTAGTATTACTTCTTCTGATGTTCCTTGTATTTCTTTTGTTTCTACTGGTATTGCTTCTAATTCGTATTCTTCTAGTAAGGATTTGAATTCTTGTAATTTATTCTTGTTTCCTGTTGCTATTATTAGTTTTTTCATGTTATTTTTATTATTCTTTGATTATTTCGCTTCCTTCTTTGGAGTCTAGAACTTTGTATCCTTTTTGTTTTAGTAAGTCTCGGAGTTCGTCACTTTTTTTCCAGTTTTTGTTTTTTCTTGTCGCGTCTCTTTCTTCTTGTATTTTTAGTATGTCTTCTGGTATCTTTTGTTCTTTTTCTATTAATTTTAATCCCAGTACTTCGTCAAATTTTTCTATTAGTGCGAGTTTTGTTGTTTCGTTAATATCTTCTTCTAGCATTTCCCACGTCGTTGCTAATGCTTTCGCCGTATTTAAATCATCATTTAGATTTTCTTTAAATTTTGTTAGTTGTTCTTCGTATTTTTCTTTTTGTATTTCTTTTTTTTCTGCTTTTTTTATTTCGCGTATTTTATTTTTTAATTTTTGTAAAGAATTTTTGGCTGTGTCCATTGCTTCTTTTGAGTACATTATTTTTTTTCTGTAATGTGTTCCTAATAAGAAATAACGGTATTCTTCTGGTTTGTATCCTTTGTCTATTAAGACTTGTAATGTTAAGAATCCGTCTTTGGATTTTGACATTTTTTCGCCTTCACTCATCACTAAGAATTCATTATGCATCCAATAAGTTACCCATTCGTGTCCGAATGCTGCTTCGCTTTGTGCTATTTCGTTTGTGTGATGAATTGGTACGTGATCTATACCTCCTGTGTGTATGTCAAATTTTTCTCCTAAGTATTTGCAAGACATAGCGCTACATTCTATGTGCCATCCTGGGAAACCTTTACCCCAGGGTGATTCCCATTCCATTTCGTGATTTTCATATTTGTGTCTGGTAAACCATAACACGAAATCAGAGTTGTTTTTTTTGTGTTTGTCTATTTCTACGCGTGATTGGGTTTCTTCTTGTTTTTGTTTTCTTCCTGTAAGTTTTCCGTATTCTTCAAATTTTTCAGTATCAAAATATATATTTCCTTCTGCTTCATACACGTATCCATTAGTTTGTATTTTTTTTATTAGTTCTATCATTTCTTGTATGTGTTCTGTTGCTTTAGGGTAATGGTTTGCTGGTTCTATGTTTAGTTTTTTTAGGTCTTCATAGAATGCTTCTTCATAAAATTTAGCGATATCCCAAACTGTTTTGTTTTCTCTTTTTGCTCCTTTTACGAGTTTATCTTCCCCTTCGTCTTCATCACTTGTTAAATGACCTACGTCTGTTATGTTTATTACATGGTTTACTTCGTAATTGTTTAATTTGAATGTTTTTTTTAGTATGTCTGCGAATACGTATGATCTTAGATTCCCAATGTGAGGATAATTATAAACTGTTGGTCCGCAAGAATATATTTTGACTTTTCCTTTTTCTAAAGGTGTGAATTCTTCTTTTTCTTTAGTTAAAGTGTTATATATTTTTATTTTCATAAATGTCATAAAGAAAGGGTTATTTATATTAATTTCTAATTATTCTTATTTTAGATTATTTAATAAATATTCTTGTATGTTTTCTATTTTTATTCTTTTTTGTTCTTCGCTGTCTCGTTCTCTGATTGTTACTGTGTTTTTGTTATTTCCTGTTTCTATTGTTTCAAAATCTATTGTGATACAGTAAGGTGTTCCTATGGAGTCCTGTCTTAGGTATCTTTTTCCGATGCTTCCTGATTCATCGTATTGTATTATTAGTCCTTGTTCTAGTAATTCTTGTTTTATTTTGTGTGCTAATTTTTGTAATGGTTCTTTTTTTATTAGAGGTAGTATCGATGCTTTTACTGGTGCCACGTTTTTTGGTAATCTTAGTTTGGGTTTTCCTGCTTCTATTTCTTGTTTGTTATATGCTAGGTCTAATAATGCTAATAATACTCTGTTTGGTCCTATTGCTATTTCTAGTATGTGTGGTGTTTCTTTTTTGTTTGTTTCAGGATTTAATGCTTGTAATTCTTTACCTGAATGTTTTGAGTGTACTTTTAAATCGTAATCTGTTCTGTCGTGGCAACCGCATAGTTCTATCCATCCGTAGCTCTTGAAATTCATTTCTAAGTCCCATGCATCTTCTGCGTAAAATGACATTTTTTCAGGTAAGTGTTGTTTGAATCTTATATTTTCTTTTGGAATGCCAAATTCTTCAAATAATGCTTGTGTAAATCCTAGTGTCCATGCGTATGCTTTGTTTTTTAGTATTTTTTTATTTATTGCGTCTTTTAATTTTATTTTTTGATATTCTTTGTTTTCTTTTTGTGTTTTTGCTGATAGCAAGTTTAGTTCTTTTTCTTCATAATCTTTGAATTGTTCAAATTCTTGTTTTTGGTCTTTGAATAAGAATATTTGTGCTTCTGCTTGTGTAAATTCACGAGTTCTTAGTAAGTGTTGGCGAGGACTTATTTCGTTTCTGTATGCGTTTCCTATTTGGAATATTCCAAAAGGTAGTTTATCTCTGTAGAATCGTAAGTAGTTCAAGAAAGGCAGATACGTAGTGGTTGCTGTTTCTGGTCTGTTGTACATTTCTTGGTTTAGTCCTATTTTTGTTTTTAGCATTAACATGTGTTTTTCTATTTTTGGTGGTAGTCTAGTTTTGCATGTTGGACAGTTTATTTCATTTTCTTTGAAAAATTCTTCTAATTGTTTTTCTGTGAATGAGTCTCCATCCACATTATGTGTTTCTTCTATTAAGTTGTCTGCTCTGTATATGTTTTTGCATTTTTCGCATTCTACTAATGGATCTGAGAAGTTTCCTAAGTGTCCTGATGCTTCCCATACTTTTTTTGGCGTTACTATTGGGCATTCTACTTCGTAAAACATTAATTTTTGAAAGAATTTTCTTATTGTGTTTTCTATATTATTTTTTAATGTTTTTCCTAATGGACCGAAATCGTAGAATCCTGAAACACCTCCATCATATATTTCTGGGCTTGGTCCGTGTACGAATCCTTTTTCGGATATGAAACTCATTAGTTCTTCTCTTGCTTTTTGGGATTCTTTTTTGTTCATTTTTATGAGTGAAGCTTTTGTTTTTATAAATATTGCTTTGAAATTTGTTATTTTTTTGTTTTTGTCATTATTTTTTTAAATATTGAGTGTTTTCTGTTTTTTTATGTGTGGAGTTATTGGTTTTTTTAATTTTGAGAATTCTGTTAGTTTAGTTCGTAAAGGGTTAGATTTGATGAGTCATCGAGGAGTTGATGGTTTTTCTTTATTTGATGGTGTTTCTGTTGGTGAGAATATTAGTGGTAATTCTTTTAATTGTGTAGGTCATAGACTTCATGCTGTGAATGGTTTTAGTCTTATGCCTTTGGTTAAGGATGGTTTTGTTTTGTCTGCTAATTGCGAGATTTATAATTTTAGGGATCTTGCTAAAAATTTTGATATTAGTCTGCATGATAATGATTCTGTTGTTTTGTTAGATTTTTTGATTAAGCAAGGTGTTAGTGTTGATTCTTTAAGTTTATTGGATGGTGTTTATGCTTTTGCTTTTTGGGATTTGAATAAAAACTTGGTTACTATTACTAGGGATTTGCTTGGTGAGAAGCCTTTGTGGTATTTTTTTCATGAGGGTAAGTTTGCTTTTGCTTCTGAGAAAAAGGTTTTGATTGGTTTGGGTCTTGATTCTCAGTTTATTCGCGAGGTTCATCCTAGGCACATTATTACTTTTGATTTGTCTTCTTATGAATTGAGTTCTAGTTATAAAGATTTTTTTGAGGTTTCAGTTCTTGATGAAGATGATGCTTTCTTTTTTAATGAAACGTCTAGGTTATTGGAGGATGCTGTTAAGAAAAGGATTCCTCCTGATAATAGGGTTGCTTTGTTGTTTTCTGGTGGTTTAGATTCTTGTTTCATCGCTCTTATTTTAAAGAAATTAGGTGTTGATTTTAAGTGTTATACTGCTTCTTTGGAGCATGATTCTTTTCAAGTGAGTCATGATGAGTCTTGGTCTTTGAGGGCTGCTAAAGTTTTAGGTCTTGATTTGGAAGTTGTTCGTACGTCTCTTGATGATTATAAAGATGTTGTTAAAGACGTTTTAGGCATCATTGAGGATAATAATGTTACTAAAGTTAGTGTTGGTGCTTCTTTTTTTATGTGTTCTCGTAAGGCTAGAGATGATGGTTTTAAGGTTATTTTTTCAGGGCTTGGTAGTGAGGAGTTATTTGCTGGTTATAATCGTCATTTGAATAGTTTTGAGCTTAATGAGGAGTGTCTTAGTGGTTTTCGTAAGTTATTTGAGCGAGATTTGTATAGGGATGATGTTATTACTATGTTTAATAATTTGGAGCTTAGATCTCCTTTTTTAGATATTAATTTAGTTAAGTTTTCTTTGTGTATTCCTCCTCATTTAAAGCTTAGGGATGGTGTTAATAAGTTTATTCTTCGTAGTATTAGTAAGGACTTGGGTTTGCCTGATGAATTTGCTTTTAGGAGGAAGATGGCTGCGCAATATGGTTCTAATTTTGATAAGGCGCTTACTAAGTTTTCTAAGGTTGCTGGTTTGTCTAAGTCTGGTTTTTTGAAGCAGTTTTATGATTTTGGTAATGTTCGTCTTGGTGCTTTGTGGAGTACTGGTAAAGATAGTTGTTTGGCTGTTCAAATCATGTTAGAGCAAAATTATGTTGTTTCTTGTTTTATTACTATTAATCCTGCTGATAAAGATTCTTATATGTATCATGGTCCTAATACTCATTTGGCGAGTCTTCATTCTGATGCTTGCGGTATTCCTTTGATTGTTCAGGATTCTGATAAGGCTAAAGAGGATGAGCTTGTTGATTTAAGGTTGGCTTTGATTAGAGCTGTTAATGAACATAATATTGAGGGTGTTGTTAGTGGTGCTTTGTTTTCTAATTATCAGCGTAAGCGTATCGAAGTGATTTGTGATGAGCTTGGTTTGAAGGTTTTTGCTCCTTTGTGGCATATGGATCAGGAGAAAGAGTTGGAGATTCTTTGTGTTAAAAATATTGATTTTTGTTTAGTTAAAGTTGCCGCGGAGGGTCTTGATAAGAGTTGGCTTGGTCGGTCTTTGGTAAAACAAGATTTTGATAATCTTCGTATTTTGAAAGAAAAATTTGGTTTGAATCCTGCCGGGGAGGGTGGTGAGTTTGAATCTTTGGTTTTGGATGCTCCCTTTTTTAGTAAGCGAATTTCTTTAGACGAAGTTCGTGTTGATGAAGAAAGCGAGCTTTATGCTTCGTTAGTTGTTGTTAGGGCTTCTTTGGTTGATAAAGCTTTTAAATGAACAAATTTTTCTTTAAATTCATAGCCTTCATGCCACGATCGCATACACAAAAATCAAAAAACGATTTTTGGTCGCGATTCGAGTCATTCACATTCATTCATGCCACGATCGCATAATCTGGTATTGCGCAAGCCTGGAAAGCTTGTCCCATCTGGGATTCCCGGTTCAAATCCGGGTCGTGGCGTTTCTTTGTTTAATATAAATTATGCGCTTGAGCGAAGCGAAACGCACAGGGCGTTAACGGGCGTACTGGTTATTCAAATCCGGGTCGTGGCGTTCTTCATGTTACAACAATAAAACATCAATATTTTTGTTTTTTTGTTTTTTTTTGTAGTGACTATTTTTTTTAGAATTTTTATTTTTAAAGGTTGTTAAAAAAAGAAAATTATATAAATACAACATAATCTTTGTTTTAGTAAATACGTTTAAATAATTTATTTTTTTACATTTTTTTATTAGGGGGTTTTATAAGTGAAGAATAAAGGAATTTTTAATGCAATTTTTAGGGAAAAGCCAGCTATGCTGTTGATTGCTTTGAAGAACTCCGAAAACGAGGTTTATGCTTCTTCTCTTGCTAAGATTATTGATGGTACTTATAGTTACATCGTTAAGGTTTTGATGGATATGGAGCGTGCTGGTTTGGTTGAGTTTAGGAAGCAGGGTCGTTTGAAGATTATTAAGCTTACTAAGAAGGGTAGCGATGTTGCTGAGAAGATTAGTTTTATTAAGAATGCTCTTTAATTCTTTTTTTTGTTTTTAGTTTTTTAAGTTTTGGTTCTTTGGTTTTGATTTGATTTTTTGTCTTTTCTTTTGTTGTTTTTTTTATTTCATAAATTATTATTCCTGCAACTCCTAGAAATATTAGTGTGTCTGCTATGTTAAATACTGGGAATATTTTGAAATCTATGAAATCTAGTACGTGCCCTTGTATTATTCTGTCTATTAGGTTTCCTGTTGCTCCTGCTAGTATCATTGTTAGTAGTATTTGGTTTTCTTTGAATTCTTTTCTGAATTTTATTAGTAGTGCTATGAATAGTGCGCTTATTATTATGAATATGAAGTTGTTTCCTTGTAGTAATCCAAAGCTTATTCCTGTGTTTGTTACTGGTCTTAGTGCTAAGATTCCTAAGTCTATTGTTTGTTTTGAGAATATTTGTTTTGTTATTTGATCTAGTATTACTAGTACTAGAAATAGTATTATTATTTTTTTGTTGTTTTTCAATTTTTCACCACATTCTTTTTTGTTGTTTTTCTTCTATTTTTTCTATTTTGTGGTTTATTGTTTGTACTTCCGCTCTTAATGCGTCTAATTTAGCTATTATTATTTGTAGGTCTTTTTGTGTTTCGTTTGGTTGTTGATTGTAGTTGTTGTTTGTTTCTTGCATCTTTTGGTAAGGTTTGTTTTTGTAATCTGTGAATTGGTTACTGGCTGTATTCATTTGCATTGTTGAGTTTATTGGGTCGTAGTCATTTTTTGGTAAGTTTAGTCCTGAATCTAGGTTTGTTAATTGGTCTGTTTTGAAAGGATCCATGCCTAAGTCTTTGTTTTCTGTGTTTATTTTCTCTGTTTCTAGGTTTGGTTTCTTTTTGAATACGTCTAATATGCCCATTTTTATTCAGTCACGTTCATTAAATTATTCATTATTTTTTTTGGAAAAAAGTTCAACATTTTTATTGATAGCATTTCTGGTTTTATATTTATGTTCTGATTTTTTACTTCTTTTATTAGGAAGTTTCCTTTTGTTTCTTTCATTTTAGTCGCGAGTAATGCGTAGTATATTTTGTTCTTTATTTCGTGCAGCCCTTCTTCTCTTAATATTATTGCTTCTTGTTGCGTTATTACTTCAGCGTTTTCTAGTATTGTTGTTGCTTCATTGCTTGATGTTGCTAATGCAAAATCTTTTAGTGTTTGTTCTTCCATTTTTATTTTTCTTCCCGATAGAGTTATTTCGTCATCATAGAAAGTTTTTTGTTCTATTACTATTAATATTCCATTTTCTTCTATTTCTTCGTAGTCTTCTTCTTTTATTTTTTCAAATAGTTCATCTATTTCTTGCGGTGTTATTGATTCATAAAATTTTTGATTAATCGCGGATGATAAAGTAACATCACTAGTTATTTTGAATGCAGTTATTAATAATTGTTCTTCTGTTATTATTATTGTTTTTTCTCCTTCGAATCCTTTTTTTAATGCCATCGCGTCTGTGTATATCACTATCCCTAATACTCCTATTAGTACTATTGAAATTATTACTACTGATATTAGTGCTTTTATTACTCCTTTTAGTAATCTGAAAGATAATAAGAATACTAAAGCAAGTCCTATTATTATTAATATTATTTGTATCGTCATTTATTGCACCTCGCGCTTTTTAATTATTTTTTATTTTTGAGTATAATTTTAGTAATTCAGGGTATATTTCTTTTTTTTCTTGAATTGTTTTTTCTTCGTATAAATAGTTTATTTTTTTGTATATTTTTATTAATTCTTCTTTGTTTTTTGTTGTCTTTGTTGTTTTTAATAATTCTTTTATGTTATTAGTTTCTGTTAAGGGTTTTAATATTTTGGGTTTTAGGTTTTCTTCTTTGTTTTTTTGAAATCTTGATATGAATAATCCTGTTTCGAAGCATATGTACATTGGAGCGCTCATTAATATTTGTGTTATTGGGTCTGGTGATGTTAGTATCGCTGATAATGTTAGTGCTAGTATTATTACTATTCCTCTTGATTTTTTTAGTGTGTTTATATCTATTATTTCTGATTTTACTAGTATTGGTATTATTATTATTATTTGTGCTGTTAGTGCAAATGCGAATCCGCTTAGCGCCACGAATATTATGGCGCTGTATACTCCCCACAAAGTAGATATTTGTGGTGGTAGTGTTGCGAAGTAGTCTAAGCTGTATTTTGAGAATATTAGTAAGCCGAATAAACATCCTATTATTGCTAGCGCGGTTGAGTAAGTAAAGTATTTTATTGCTATTTTTTTATTTTGTTGTTTCATTATTGGTTTTGAAAATAAGTATAGTTGTACTAGTATGAACGGTATTAGGAATGCTAGTGTTAGGTATAGTGATACAACTAGTTGAGTTCTTATAAATTCTAGTGGCGATAATGCGTATAGTTCTAATTTGAAGTAATCTATTAGGAAAATTATTAGTTTTTCACTTATTATGAATCCTGTAAAGAACACTAGCACAGCAGCTATTAATATGATTTTTAGTCTTTTTTTTAGTTCTTTTAAGTGTTCTTTGATTGTTAGTAGTTCTTCTGACATTTTTTTACCTTTATTTGTTTGAAATCTCCATTACTTTTATTCCATTCACGAATATTCCTTTTTTGAATAGTTCTTTTTCATTTAGTTCTGTTTTAATTTCTTTTTTTATTTCTTGTCTTATCTCTGTTCTTATTTGTGTGTTATCTGTTTTGTCAAGGAACGCTAGTGCTTTTTTTGGAAAGAAAATTAGTGCTAACAGTATGAATCCTATTGATTTCAAGAAATCTTTTCTTGATATTCTTTTTTGCATTAATTTTTCTAAGTCCATTTTTTCCCTTATATGAAAGCACTTATGTCTCCTATTATTATATCTGTTTCATTGGCGTACATTCCTAAGCTATCATTTGCACTAAATCGTATTAGTTTCATTTCTGCATTGTCTGATACGCTTAATGTTCCGTTTATTGTTAGTGTTTCTGTTGGAGTTGTTGTTCCTATTCCTACTTCTCCTGTTTGTGTTATTGTTACTCTCGCTTCACTTAATCCTACGTTTGATGTTCCCACTGTATTAGATGTTGCTAAGTGTAAGCTTCCTCTTCCATCTGTGTCTGTTCTTTCAAAAAATATTGCTGCTTTTTGATGTTCATCTCCAAATACGCCTGCTGATGATGTGACTGCGAAGTTTATTCCTGTAAAATCTCCTAAAGTAGTACTGTTTCTTTGTATTAGTAATATTGATCCGTTACTTGGTTGATTAAGATGAAGTAATTTTTGAGGAGTGTCAGTTCCTATTCCTACAAGACCTGTTGGTCTGTAAATATCTCCGTTAGTTTTGTTCCAGTTACTTCCGTCAAATTCTCCTAGTGCTGTAACTATTTCTGTGTCTACGTATTGTTTTGTTGCTGCTTGTAAATCAGATAAAGGATTGTGACTTAGTGTAACGTTTCCTCCAAAGAATGTGTTATTAGTTATATTTACTGTTCCTACTACGTGAAGTTTAGCTGTTGGTTCATATGTTCCTATTCCTACATCTCCAATTAGACGGTAAATATTATCTCCTGTTCCTGTTGTCCATTTACTTCCATCTACTTCGCTTATGTTTCCGCTTACAACTGTGTCTACGTATTGTTTGGTGGTTGCATGCAAATTATTAGTAGGATTCCCGCTAAGAGTTAAGAAACCACTCATCGTACTCCCACCTATAGCCACAAAATTAGAATCCGCAGAAGACTGCGTATAATACCTAGCATCACCCCAAGTTGGATCAAATGCTAATCCACTACTTTGTTGTGTTAAGCCTGTTCCTCCCTCTACGGTGAATGATGTTCCTGATAAGCTTATTCCATCTCCTGCTGAATAAATTGTGTCTTCGTCGCTTCTACAATTCCAGTGAGATCCGTTCCAGTAACTGTATTGATTGGCTCCGCAAGTTGTTGCTGTTGTGCTTATTGTGATTGTTCCACTTGTTTCTGATGATGTTATTCCTGTTCCTCCTAGTATAGTCATTAGTTCTCCGCTACTTATGAGTGTTGATGTTGTTCCGTCACTTATGTTCCATCCTGAGTACCCGTCTATCGCGCTTATGTTTCCACTTACAACTGTGTCAACGTATTGTTTAGTAGTTGCATGCAAATTATCAGTAGGATTCCCGCTAAGAATTAAGAAACCAGTCATCGTACTCCCACCTATAGCCACAAAATTAGAATCCGCAGAAGACTGCGTATAATACCTAGCATCACCCCAGCTCGTGTTGAAGCTTATTGTTCCTGTTGTTGTTATAGTTGTGGGACTTAGAATTATTCCTGTTCCTTGATCTATTTGTGTTACGCTTCCATCTCCTGTTCCTACATTCATACATTGAACGCCTGTAGTGGTTGTGTTTACAACTACTTGTCCTGGTGGACAATTATCTGCTTTTGCTGCACCTAAGGCTATTATTGCGTCGTTTGCTGTTGTTGCACCTGTTCCTCCTTTATCTATTTGTAATGTACCTGATATTTGTGTAAAATCATAATCTCCTGATTCTGCAACTACTATTCCTGTTCTTCCGAATACACTTGTAACGTTTCCTTGATTCGTTCCACTAATACAATTAGTTCCGTCTGCTAAACAAACTAAGGTTCCGCCAGACCATATATTTCCTGTTACGTTTAATCCTGCAGGCACTCCTGTTGATCCTATTCTAACTATTCCTCCTACGCCTGTGTTTAGAACTAATTCTTGTATGGAACTTATTTCTAGTCCTGCTGTTGTTCCTACTATTCTGTTTATTGCTGCTCCTGCAGGATCTCCATCTCCTTTTATTACTAAGTATGGACTAAATACTCTTTCTTCTGCTGTTAATTGCGTAGTCGTTATGTTACCAGTTACGTTTAAATTGCCTAGTATCGTGCTGTCTCCTAATTTGAGAACGTATAATGAGTCGTGTCCTGGGTCGTTAAACGCAGATACTTGAAGCATCATCACTAGTATTATTGTTATTACTGATATTGTTGTTAGAACAATTTTTTTTTTCATTCTAACGACCTCCTATAAGGTACTACGTTTCCTCTTATTTTCATGTCTCCTGTTTGTCTGTTAATTGTTGCTAGCAATATTCCTCTTTTGTTTGTTATTGCTGATAGTCCTTGTTCCATTACAATATTGGAGTTAGATTCTGTTAGTTTTCCTTTTAGGTGTAAGTCTCCTGTTTCTGAGTTTATCCAAATAGTTGGTATGAATTCTCCTTGGTTATTTACGTATCCTAATTGGTAATCGTGTGTTTTTGCTTGTTCTTGTGAGTTTTCTACGAAGTCTCCTTTTATTAGCAAGTTTCCTATTGGTGTGAATCTCGCTATGGTTGTTCCTCTTGTGTTTTCCAGCACTAAGTCTTCTGGTTGGAAATACGTTGTGTTTTCATTTTGTATGCATTCTAATGGTCTTTGGTTTGGATCTGGGTAATCACATCCTGGTATGTCTCCTATTATTGTTTCATTAGTTATTGTCTCATTTCCTATCATAGTTTCATTTCCTATCATAGTTTCATTTCCTATTATTGTCTCATTAATAGGAATGTCTATAGTTATTGTCTCATTTGTTATTGTTTCGTTATTGTCTGGAATTGATGGCTCTTCTATTATTTCTTGTTCTTCTTGTTCTGTTATTGTTATGTTAAATTTGTTGCTCACTATTAAATCAGTTCCATTCGTTGCGTATATGATTGATTCCCAAGTTCCTATTTTTTGTGCTATGAAATTTATTTCATTTTGATTTACAATGTGAGTGTATCCTTCACTTGATTTTGCATCAAACACTAAGTTTTCTTCTTCGAAGTAATTTTGTGCGTTTATTGTTTTGTTTTCTCCTTTTTTGATTTGAATATTTTCTACTTTTTGTGTTATGCCTTCTCCTAAGTATTCTGATTCTTGTGTATATGTTATTTTTTCTATGTATAATTCTCCTGTTTCTATTTCTATTATTATTTGTGATATGTCTATACCTATTAGTGCACAAGTTTGTGTGCATAAATTGTTGAATTCTTTTATTAAATCAAATGTTTGTGGTTCTTCTGTTGTTTCATTTATTACTGTTTGATTATCTTCAGGACTTGTTTCTTCTATTATTTCTTCTTCCAATACTTCATCTAAGTCATCTTCTACCACATCCTCAACTTCATCAACTTCATCATCTGTAATTGTTTCTTCAGGACTTTCTTCAACAATTTCATCAGAAGATCCAATTATTATTTCTTCTTCTAATAATTCATTCATGTCATCTTCTACTAAATCATCAACTTCGTCAACTTCAGTAGTTTCGTTTAGTAATTCTTCAAGGTTTTCTTCTGTTGTTTCTTCAATTATTATTTCATCTTCTACAGTAATTTCTTCTTCGTTCGTTGTTGTTTCTTCTTCTATTTCGTTTTCTTGTTCTTCTTGTGTTTGTCCTGTTACTTGTGCTGTGAATTGCGACACAGTCGTTGTTGATTCTTCTAACGTTATTTCTGCTATTAGAATTATTGCACCTTCATTCGTTTTAGCATATATTTTAGCTTTATCTCCTAGATTACCTTTATATGTTCCAGTAGCACTTATTTTTTCTACTTTTTTAAGACTTACATCTATAGTTGAATTTTGTGCATATGTATCATCTAAATTTAGTGTTTTTGTTTCTTTATTTGATAGTGTTGCTAATCCTGTTGGTGTATCTAGTGTTGATAAGAACATTGTTCCTATTATTATGAAAAAAGTGAACACTAAGAATATTGTTTCTTTGTATTTAGAAATGTTATTGGCTGGAGTCATATTGCATCATCCTCCAGTTTTATTCCTAGTCTTTCTGAGATTTCTATTATTTTGTGTGCGTTTTTTATTTTTTGTATTGCTGTTCTTTCGAATTTAGAAACTGCTGCTTGAGATATTTTTAGTTGTTTTGCGACTTCTACTTGAGTTAGTTTCTTTTTTGTTCTGAGCTCAAGCACTTGGTATTCTTTTTTTGTCAGCAAAATATAACCTCAATAAGTTTTATTTATTTTTTTAATTTTATTGATTTTAAATATAATATAACCTTTATGTATTTTAATTACCTAAGTAGTATATAAATGTTTCTGAAATTAAAAAAGAGTTTTCAAATTAGAAAATTCATTATAGAAAGCTAATAGAATTCTTGTTTATTCTTCTTAAATATATTGAAAATGTTAGAAAATTATTTTAGAAAATGTTAGAATTGTTATTTTTTTATATTTCTTGTGTATTCTTCAAATATTTCTTCTATTAATTTTGCTAATTCGAAATCTTTGTAAGTTATTCCTTCTGCTTCTACTGTGAATAGTTTTATTATGACTTGACCATGGGATAAAATTATTTTTGGGTAATGATTTTGTGCTTCTGCAACGATTCCTATTTTGTTTACGAATTCTAGTGCTTCTTTAAAGTCAGGGAAATGAAATGTTTTTTTTATAAAATCTTGATTTAATTCATCCCATCCTTTAATTCGGGTTAAGTTATCGTTTATTTCTTCTAAGTGCATTGGTTCTAATACCATTAGTTAATCTTATTTTTCTTTGTTTAAAAAAGTTTCGGGGTTTTTAGAAATTTGTTAGAAGTCTTCTAAGTGGTGAAATTCTGGGTCTTCAACCCATTGATCTGGTTTTTTTATATAGTCTATTATGTTTTTTATAATTATCCAATGCTTGTGTTCTTCTTTTGCTATTCTTAGAATTATTTCTTTTGCTTCTTGTTCTTCTTGATTTTTTGATAATTCTTCATAGAATTCTTGGCTTTTTTTCTCTACATCTAATATTTTTTTATAAAAATCTACTTGATCTTTTGGAAGTTTTTCTCTCACTTCTTTAAAGAAATCAATTATTCCTTCGAATGATTCTTTTTTTATTTTTATAGGTTGTTTTTTTTGTAATGCGTCAAAAATGTTGTAGTGTTCTTGTTCTTGATGTGCAAGCATCATTAATATGTTTTTTAGTCCTGTGTCTTCTGTTTTTTTAGCTTGCTCTTCATAGAGTTGTTTTCCTTCTAATTCCATTTTTTTTGCTATTTCAAAAAGTTCCATTTATTTGCCTCTTTATTTTCATTTTGTTATTTTGTTTATAAATTTTTTTAAAATTTTGAAAAAATTTTTAAGATAGGGTTATTTTCGTTTATTAATAAAATTGTAGGAGGTGTTTTTATGAGTGGAACTATTGTTGTCAGAACTAAAATTAAAGAATTAGCTAATAATTTTAGTATTTCTTCTGATTTTGGTGATGCGCTTGATGAAAAAGTCAAAGTTCTTGTTAGTGATGCTTTGAAAAGAGCTGAAGCTAATGGTAGAAGAACTGTTATGTCTAAGGATTTGTAATTTTTGTTTTAATTTTTTTTAATTCCGAGTTTATTTTTTGAGTTCTTTGTATTATTTTTTTGTATTGTATTAGTTGTATTTCTTTTTGTTCTAGTAGTTTTTTTGCTGATTCTTTTAGGTAGAATAAATCATCTTCTAGCTCTTTTATTGTTTTTAATTTTTTTTGTTTTGTTTGGTCTTCTTCGCCTTTTAATTCATTAATTGTTTTTACTGTTTTTAGAAAAAAGTTTCTTAATTTGTAAGAAGGGTCCATTTTTTGCCTCAGAATAAGCCAAAGGTTCTTTTTTTCTTTTCTGGTGGTTTATCTTTTTGTATTTGTTTTAGATTTGGCATGTTTTGATTTGGGAACGGCATATTATTATTTTGTTGTTGATTCATCGATTGTTGAGCATCATCATTTGGTTTTGGGAATTGTAGGTTTTGTTGGTTTTCTTGGAGTCCTTGTGAAAAATTATTTTGTTGTTGATTCTGTGATTGCTGATTAAAATTAGTTGGTTGATTGTTTTCATTATTTGTTGGTTTTGGTTCATTTGGATTGTTATTTAGATTAGGATTATTATAATTTAATGATTGGTAGTCTAATTCTATGTTGTTGCGTTGTTGCGTTGGTTCAGTATTTGTTTGTGGTTGTTGATTAAAATTAGTTGGTTGATTAAACGTTTGTTGTGGTGCTTGTTGTGATATTGAAATGTTTTCCATTTTTTCTCCGAATGATACTAGGGCTCTTGCTATTTGTCTGTTTTGGTCTAATATTTTTTCTATTTTTGAATCAGGGCCTTCTCCTGTTTCTTGTTCTAATAATATTTGTTGTTTTACGTCTTCAAATACTGATGTTAATTTGTGTATTGATTTGTTTAAGTCTATTATTGCGGAATATAGTTTGTCTTCTGAGTTTCCTTTTACGAAAGGATTATCTTTGTATTTCTCAGCTTCTTTTTTTAGTCTCTCAACTTCTTCATGAGATAGAAGCTCGTATTCTTCATCCATCACCCAGACCTCTTTTTTTTAAATTAGTTAACTTTTGAAGTGATTAAACTAATATATAAATCTTATCTAAATTATTGTTTTTATAAACCTTTTTGTTTTTTATGGTTTTTTTGTTATTTTAGCTACGAAGAATCCTTCCGTGTCATTATCTTGAGGATATATTCTTAAGCATTTTTTTACTTCTTCGTTGTATGTTTCGTTTTGAAAAGATGTTATTGGTGGACTTCTTTTTATGTTAAGATTTATTTCTAGGAGTTGTGCGTCTTGGTTTTCTTCTAATAATTTGCTTATTACTTTTTCATTTTCTTGTGGTTCTAACGTACACGTGCTATATACAAGGACTCCATTTTTTTTTAGCAATCTGTAAGCATTTTTTAGTAGTTTTGATTGTGTTTTTGACATTCGTTCAACTAATCCAGGACTCCACATTTCTGCTATTTTGTAGCTTCTTCTTATTGTTCCTGTTCCTGAGCACGGAGCATCCACTAGTATTTTGTCAAATATTTCGTTTCCTTTTATTGTTTCTCCGTTCATTTTCGTTATTAGTGTGTTTGTGACTCCGCATCTTTGTAAGTTTATTCCTAGGGCGCTTAGTCTTTTTCCTTGAGAATCGTTTGCCATTAGTATTCCTTTATTTTCCATGTATTGCGCTATTTGAGTTGTTTTACTTCCTGGCGCCGCACATAAATCTAGAACTATGTCTCCTGGTTTCGGCGCTAATACTACTGGTGGAATCATTGATGCTGCGTCTTGAACGTATATGTAACCTAATTGATGTTCAGGAGTATTTCCTATATCAAATCTTTTTTTATCTTTGTATTTTATCCAGAATCCTTCTTTACACCAAGGTACTTGTGTTAAATCCCATGTATTATTTAGTCTTTGTTGTATTTCTTTTTTTGTTTTTTTTAGCGTGTTTATTCTTATAGATTTTCTTATATAAGTTGTTGAATACTTAATGAATTCTTCATAATTTTCACCTAGTAATTTTTTGTATCTTTCTTTGAATAATTCTTTTAATTTTAATGATTGTTCTCTTGGTGATTCTGCTTCTTTTTGTTCTTTATTTTTCTTGTTTTTTGTCATGTTTTCATTTAGAAAGGTTATTTATTTTAAAAAAGTTTCATTGTTTCATATTTTTAAGTTTATGAATTTTTCTGAGAATTTGTTAACAATTGTTGATAGCAGTACTGAGTATATTATTATTGTTAATAATAGATTGTTTATTATGCTTATTTGTGGTGCTTCTAAGAATGATAACGAGAATATTAGGACTGCGACAGCTATTCCTTTTGGCATGTTAAACGTCATGAATAATATTTCTTCTCGAGTATGTTCTTTTTTTCTTAGAATTATTTTTACTGCTATGAATCTTGTTATTATTAAGATCGCGAATATCACTAATGATTTTATTATGAACTCTACATCTACGTTTAATTTTACTATGAATCCTATTAGTAAAAATACTAGTATTTCTAGTGATTTTGATAACATTCCGCTAAATTCTTGAAGAACTTCTTTATTTGACATGTATAATGCTCCGAACATGAATCCTAGTACTGCTACTGCTAGTACTCCGTTTCCTCCTAGGTTTTCTGATAATATGAATGCTAGTAGTGCTGAACATATTAGTGTTAGTCCTGATGTTTGATCTGAAAATTTTCTTATTCCTTTGAAGAATATTAAGCCTATGAGTATTCCTGATCCTATTCCTACTAATATTTGTGTTAATATCGCTGCTAAATGTGCTTCAAAAGAAATAACACTTTTTTTTAGTATTTGGTTTAGTATGTCTAATAGTATGAATGGTATTAGCACCATTATAGGCGTATTTAGTATGCCTTCTATTTTTAGGAATTCTAATATTCTGTTGCTTTTATTGTTGAACATTATGAATATTGATGCAGGGTCTGTTCCTGATATTATTGATGCGAATATTAATGCGTAGAACAAATTAGCTATTGAGAAGTCAAAGAATAATAATATTGTTGCTATTGTTATGAATATCATGTTTAGTGATAAAAATAGTCCTGATAATTTAAGTGCTGAAAAGGATAGTGTATCTACTGATCTTGCTTTGAATCTTGATGCTCCGTCGAATACTACTAATGCGAGAGTGAATACAGCTATTGTTAGTATTGCGTTGTTCGATATGTTAAATAATGCGTAGTCTGATAAGAAGTGACCCATTATTAATCCTGTGATTGTTAATAATAGTATATTTGATATTTTTAGTTTTCTTGAGAATTCTGATATAATTAGACCGATTACTAGTAGTACTACGAACGCTGTTAATATTATTAATGCGGATTCGTTGTTGTTTAACACTTAGTTGCCTCTTTTTTTGATTTATATTCAGAATTTAGTTTTTAGAATTTAAATCTTTCTTTTTGTGTTCATTTATTGTATACTATGATGTGTAAATCCATAGGTGTTCCGTCAGGGAGTGCTTTTCTGAATCTTCTTGTTAATAAATCAGATATTTCTGTTTCTGGGTTAACTCTGAATATTGTTCTGTTTATTATGTGTGGGAAAGTGTTACAACAAAGTATTCCTTCTATTTGTATGTAATCAGATAGTATCGTTGAATTTAGTTGGTGAAAAAAGTTTATTGGTCTTCTATCACACGCGTTCATGGCTATTGTACTATTAAAATCACATCCGTTTTCTCCTTGGCATTCTTTTGCGCAGATTCTTTCTCCGAATCTTGATGAAGGTATTGTACAGTGTTCATCACATGATGCATGACCTAAATTGCAATCTACTACGTTTTCCCCTGCTAGTAAAGTTATATTCCTTGCTGTACCTTCATACCCTATTGCTGAGCAAAGCATTGTTACTTTGCCAGAGTAAGCGTTGCTTATTTTGTATTCTCCTTTTTCATTTGTTGTATTTGATCTCATAAATAATGGTTCGTTTGCTTTTTGAATTTCATTTTGTGGAATTATTACTACTACTGCATCTTTTACTGTATTTCCGTCTCCTGTGTGTGCTATTCCTTTTATGCTAGCTGTACAATCAGGATCCACACATTCATTACATGAAGGCGTTGTTAATATATTTCCACATATTGCCCTTATATACATATCATAATTGTTAACGTTATAATGTCCTAAGAATGAGTAATTTATTTCCCATAAATCACTTCTATAAGTTTTTGTTTCTGCTACTAAGAATGTTCCTCCAAAATGTTCACATGCTTCATTTCCTGTGTTGTATGCTGCGGAATATTCAGTTTCTGCAGGTCTGTCAATAGTTCCTTTTCTTAGTAGTACCGTTAAGTTATCTTCATTTATTGCTCCTTTTGAGTACCATGATGGACAGATTCCGTCATCTGCTCCGCATACAAAGCAGTTGTTGCACAGTTCTACTGCTCCGTGTCCAGGCGTGTTTATTGATACTCCGCAAACACTTTGTGTTCCTACACCACAGGGTTCTGCTGTTGTTATTTGAGTTAGCGTTATCACTATTATTAGAGTGGTTAATAGAATTATTATGCGTTCACCCTTTTTCATTTTTATTATGCTCGTTTCTTTATTATATAAATTTTTTGATTGTTTAATTTTTTTGAAAAGTTTTTTATATTACTTGTTTCTTAATGTTGTTTATGGATAAAGCTGATAATTCTGATTTTTCAATGGATTCTTTGAAAAAATTTTTTGATGATGTTGGTAATTATTTTACTTCTTTGAATCAACTTGAACTTATTGCGTGGGGTTTGATTGGTTTAGGCGTCATTCTTGTTATTGTTGGTTTAATTATTATGTAAATGATAATAATCCTCCAAATATTCCTAGGAATAGGAAGTATAATGTTAATGCTACGAATACAAATAGTGGAACATATTTTATTCCTGATTTTATGTCTCCTTTTTGTATTATTGATAATATTAATGATGCAAATATTGATATTAATGTTAGTGCCATTACTGAGAATATTTTGAAGTCTTCACTGTTTATTTCTATTTCATTCATTGAAAAAGGAGTGCTAGATGATGAAGATAATGCTGGCGCCACTGTTGCTGACACCCCTATTAATATTTCTAGTAAATTTAGTGCTAATGCGAATAGTAATGGACTTATCACTGTTACTATTGCTCCTATGAATATTGTGAACATTAATGTGTTCGCAGCCATTTCTTCTTTTAGGACTTTTGTTTTTCTGAGTGTTTCGATTGTTTCGTCTAGTACTGATGCTATTTCTCCTCCACTTTCTACTTGTCCTAATATTAAATCTATTGTTCTTCTTATTGAGGGAGAATCATATTTTTCTGAGAATTCTTTTAGTGCTTCTGATAGTTCTGAGCCAGTCATTACTTTTTTTGAGACTAATCCCATTTCTTCTGATAATACTCCGAATTCTGGTTTTATCGCTGACCATAGTGCTTTTTCAAATGATAATCCTCCTTTTAGATTTGTTGATACTAATACTAAGTAATCTGCTAGGTTTATATCCATTTCTTTTACTCTGTTAAATATTTTTAAGTTTAAATAGAAGTATAGTGCGCCTATTATTATTAGGCTTATAAATAGCCCCCCTATTGCCCAAAATAAAAATACTAGTAGTCCTACTAGTAGAGGTGATAAGTGATTTATTGTTCCGTAAAAGTTTGAGTAAAAATATATTATTCCTATAAATATTAATGCTACATATAGTAATATTCCGTATAATTTGTAAGGTACTTCTCTTATGCCTGCTTTTGAGTAGTATACTCTTAGACCTGCTCTGAATGTTTCTGGTATTATTGCTTTCCCTATTTGTTCTAAAAATCCGGTTTTCATTTTTTTATATGTTTATGTTTGGTCTTATTGATTTGTATATTACGAGGAATATTAATTGTAATATTGCTAGGAAGAATAGAAATACCATAAACATGACCATATCTACGTTTAGGTTCGCCATGCTCACGATTACTACAGTTATTGTCAGGCCTAGGCTTGGAACTACTACTCCTAGCAACATGTAAAATAGTGTTACGCTTCCTAGTTTTTTGCCGTATCTGTTTATTTCTATTAGTTGTTCGTCCGCTATTTCGTTTAGTGTTGCTTCTAAGAATTTTGTTACATCTATTCCTATTTTTAGTGCGTTGTTTATTTGGAATAGTATTTTTTTGAATTTTTGTGATGGGTTATATTCTGTTGCGTTATCTAATGCTTCTTCTATTGATTTGCCTAGTTCTATTTCTCTTACTATTTCTTTAAAGTATGTGCTGGCTACTCCGTAACTTTTTGATGCATCTATTAACGCATTTACTAGTGGTTGTCCGCTGTTTAGTTTTACTAGTAAATATTTGCCTGCGAATAATACATCTCTATCTATTTCTTTTTTTCTCTTGTTTATTCTTCCTTTTAATGATGTTATATTAAAATTAAAAAAGATAAACATGAAAATAATGAATATTATTGGTAATAATATTAGTGGTAGATTAATGCTTTCTGATATGAAGAATACGAGTACTGTGAATCCTATGCTGAATATTATTGTTTTTTTGAAGCTTTCTTTTATGTATTCTTTTGGTTTTTTATCTATTTTTGCCATTCTCAACTCTTTTTTTAGTTGAGGAAATTTATTTACGAGCTTTGATGATATATTCATAATTATCAAGTTTTTATGTTTATTCTTCCAGTGTAATAGTCCGCCATGAATTTTCCTAATTCATTTATTGAACTTATTTTTTTATTTAGTAACCATTTTAGTATTTGTGTTTTTACGTCTAATTCTTGTTGGACTTGTTGTGTTGTCATTCCAGCATATAGTGATATTATTTTGAATATTTCTTGTGAATCATTTACTTTTTCTAATTTGTCTGTTGTTGCACTATATTGCATCAACACTCTTGGTTCTCCTGCTCTTGTTAATTCTGCTATTTGTATTGTTCTTCTTTTTCCTGTTCTTCTATTTCTGTTTTGTACTAGTATCATAGATAATGATGAAATCATTCCTTTTGGTATATCTATTGGAGGATTTGTTAGTCTTGATACTGTTTCATCCGCGTTGTTTGCGTGTATTGTTGCGTATACTGAGTGTCCTGTGTGCATTGCTTCTAATAGTACTTGTGCTTCTTCTTTTCTTCTTATTTCTCCTACGAATATTCTGTCAGGCCTCATTCTTAAACTGTTTATTAATAAGTCAAGCATTGTTATTCCACCTTTACCTTCTGGATTTGGTAGTCTTGTTTCAAGTGGTACCCAGTGTAAGTAAGATGATAGTTTTAGTTCTCTTGTATCTTCTATGCTTATTATTCTTTGATTTGGTGGTAAGAAATTGCTTATGCCGTTTAACATACTTGTTTTTCCTGATCCTGTTCCTCCTGCTATCAGTATTGATAATTCGTTTTGTACTGCTATCCATACTAGCGCTGCGCCTTCTGGCGATATTGTTTTCATTTCTATGAATTTTATTATGGTCCAAGGATCTTCTGCGAATTTTCTTATTGTTATTGTGTTTCCTTTTGTTGATATTGGTGCTAAAGTCGCGTTTACCCTGTCTCCTGTTTTTAAGTGTGCGTCCATTAATGGATTTAGCACCGTGATTTCTTTATTTACGTCTCTTCCTATCATGGTTGAGTAGTGTCTTATTCTTGATTCTGTGAATATTGTTATGTTTGTTTCTAGCCATCCGTGTCTTTTATGATATACCCATACTGGTTCTGAGTGATTATTTATTACTATTTCTTCCAAGTATGCATCTTTTAGTAATATGTCTATTTTTCCGAATCCTAGATTTTCTTCTAGTAAATAATTTATTAGTGTGTTTTTTGTTTTGTCATCTGATTTCGGGAAATATTTTTTTACTAGTCTTGATATGCTTAGTGTGAATTTTTTTCTTAGATCGTCTATGTTTTCTTGTTTTTGTTGTTCTAATTCTTCGTAGTCTAGGCTTGATACGAATTCTTCTCTTATTTTGTCTAGTATTAATTTTGTTGTTGGTGTAATGTTCATTATAGATATTGCGTAGGTTGGAACGTATTTGTCTTCTGATTCATATATTTCTACTTCTACATCTATGCCATTACTGTTTATAGAATATTTTTGGATTATTTTCTTAGGTCTCAATTGTTAGCCTCTTTTTTGTGTTTATTTGATTTTGCATTCTTTTTGCAAATTCTATTTTTTTTATTAGCGATGTTGCTATGTATTCTAATTTCTTTTTTATGTTTATATAGTTTTCCGGGATTAGACTTATTTTGTGTTTTAGTTCTAATATTTTCGTTTTTGCTTCTGTGAATTTTTCTTCTTTGGTATCTTTTTGTATTTGATTAACTATTTCTTGTATTTCTTCTAGTTTTAAGTGATTTTCTTTTATTACAGGTTTCTCTATTTCATGCTTTGTATTTTTTGGCAAATTTTTTATTTCTTCTTTGAGATTTTTTATTCTCATATAGAATGCGAGTAAGTCATTGTATAGTTCGGCTTTACTTTCTACTAACATCGGCGGGTATTCTTCGAATTTCTTTTTTAGTTCTCTATATTGCATTATTGCGTTTTTTAAATCTTTTTTTCTTATGCTGACAAATAATTTTTTGTTTATTTCCATCATTTGGTTTTCTATTTCTCCTGCCATTTGTCTTTGTTTTTCTTGTATTATTTCTTGTTCTTTTCTTTCTTGTTCTTTTCTTTCATCAAAAACAGTTATATTCAGAGTAGGATCTTGTTCTAGTTGTTTTGATTTTATAAGCATGTACACATCTTCTGTTAGTCTATTTTTTTCGTTGTTTTTTGTTAATTTTGATACTATTCTTACCATTTCTATTATTTTGTTAAAGTTTATTTCTCTGTATACATCGTTAGGGTTTAGTCTGTTGAATTTTTCTATGGCATCTTCTAATATTTTGCTTGCTTCAGTGATTTTATTTTGTTTTATTAGTTCTTCAAAGTCTTGCATTTCGTTATTTGTGTTTTTCATTGATTTTTTTAGATCTAAGAATTCTATTATTTTTCGTTCTAGGAATTTTTCTAGTTCCGCTTCTGATTTTGAGTTCATGATTGTATTACCTTTGTTTTAAATTCTTCCCATAATTGGTCTATATTTTCTAAGTCTCTTGTTTCTGCTTCTGAATAAAAAAATGTTTTCATAGATTCTAAATTTTCTAAGATGTGTTGTTTCCATAAGAATTCTACGTTTCCTTGTTTTGTTGCGTCATTTTGGAATTTCTTTTTATAATTTTGAATTTCGTTTTCATTTGGTTTTCCTGTTTTCGATTCGTCTTCTATTATTGATACTGTTGGTTTTGTTAAATCATAGTCCATGGCGACTATTTTTTCTTCTACTAAGAAATCTACCCAGTTTTGCACTATATCTTCTGATACTTTTAGTTCTTTTGCTAGTTTGCTTAATTCTACTTTCTTTTTGGTTTTCAAAATATCTATGAGCCTATCTACTTCTGTTTGTATAGTTTCTTCACCCATATTGTGTAAATCCCTCTTTTTTACGTATTTGTTTGTGATGTGTGCATATTTAAAGGTTTCTAATTATTTTGTTTAGAAAATGGAAATGTTTTTAAATAAGTTATTTCATTTTATTTTTAAATTCCCGGTTGGGTAAGAATGGGCTCCCAGAGTTCTGAAGGGGAGGGTGGTTAGAATTGTTCTAGGAGCCCCTTTAAATTTTATTTTTTGGTTTGTTGTTTTATTGTGAATGCTTTTGGTGGTTTTCTCAGTTCTTGTAACCACATTAGTCCGACTTTCATCATGTTTTTGTTTAGTTTTTCGCTTAACTTATAGGTTTTTTTGTATAAGTCGTAGTCGATCATTCCCATTGTTTTCATAGGCGTTAGTATTCTATCGTAAAATTGTCTTTTGTTGTATGATATACTTACTGGTTTTTTTCTTAGTAAAGGTGATTGTTCTTTTGATTCTAGTATTATTCCATCGTGAAGGGCGGTTGCGAACATACTCATTTCAGTTTTTCCGATTTCTCCTCCTCTCATTTTCATTTCTTCCATTAACATATTTGCTACAATTACTTGTTGGCTCGTCGAAAATATTATTTCGAATATGTTTTCTGGCATGTTATATTGGTCAAATAATATTACCATAACTCACTTATATAACGCAACTAATATATAAATGTTTCGCTTTGTATACGTTTTAGTATACTGGTATGGTTCACAAATTCTGTTTGTTAATATCGACAAAAAAAGGCTAAAAAAAGCTTATTTTTAAAAAAAAAATACTTTTTATTGAATTTTTTATGCTTTTAATAATGAAAAAAATACTTCAATAAAGATATAGTCTCATTTTTACTACTTCAAAAATTTAAAAGAAACCAAAAAATCATGATTTTTTTCAAAAGATTTATATAGATGTTTTATTTTTCAATAATCATAAAAAATATTAGGGAGATTAACAAAAAATGACTTATGTTGATAATGTTCTAAGTTTGATTGGAAATACACCGATGGTTCCATTGAGAAAAATATTCTCAGATCAAGGACCTAATATCTTCGGAAAATTAGAATCTTTTAATTTAACTGGTAGCATGAAAGCCAGATCAGCTTTAGGCATGATTGAAGCCGCAGAAGAAAAAGGTGAATTAAGACCTGGTATGACTATTATAGAATCAACTTCTGGGAATCTAGGTTATGGTCTCGCAGCAATAGGTTCTCAAAAAGGATATGAAGTCATATTAGTTATTGATCCTAAAACGGATTCTTTAAAAAGAAATATTCTTCAAGCATATGGCGCTAAATTAATCATTGTAGACAAACCAGATGAACAAGGCGCGTATCAACCTACTAGGATTCTTAAAGTGCGTGAGTTATTAAATGAAATTCCTAATTCTTGGACTCCTTGTCAATATCATAACGAAGATAATTTTCGCGCGCATTATAAATCAACAGGACCTGAAATAATGAATGATTTAGAAGGTAAAGTAGATGTTTTAATTGGCGCTATTGGTACTTGTGGCCACTTAGGAGGCTCTGCGAAGTACATAAAGGAAAAAAATCCTGATTTAAGAGTTATAGGTATAGAGCCTGAAGGCTCTGTTATTTCAGGAGGGGAATACAAACCTTATTTAATTCAAGGCCCTGGTTTAAGTATTATTCCTAAGAATTATGATCCTGATGTTATTTCAGAGATTCATAAAATTAGTGATTCTGATGCTTTTAGAGCAGCAAGAGATTTAGCTGTTAAAGAATCTATTTTATCAGGAGCTTCCGCAGGAAGTGTTATTCACGCAGCTAAGAATTTGTTTAATACTTTTAAGTCAGGCTCTAATGTTGTTTTGATTTTAGCCGATGATGGGTTTAGATACGGCACTAATTTTTATGATGATAATTATTTATCAACTCACGGAATTACGCCTTACAAATATTCTAAGGATTAGAAAATGAAGACTTATAAATTTAGGGATTTGATAGATGCTGACATAGCTGTTTATGCTGTTGATTTTTTATCTCAACCAGATACCACTCTTGTTAAAAGAAAGCCTTTTGTTTCTAAAAAAACTGAAAGAGTTTTACCAATGGCTAAAACTTCAGACATAGTCATTGTGACTGAATCAGTTAATAAGCAATATTATGAATGGCTTCGTTCTGTTGATTTAGGCACTGATAATATTTTTGAATTAAATGCTTCTAAAGGAACTCCTTTGATGACCGCCATAATTAACAACTCTAATATCAATTCTTTAAAAAATTACATTCATAGTTTTTATGGAACTAAAAAATTTGTTCCGTTAATGACTGTTAATGATGAACCTTTGGTTGCGCATAGTTTAGATTTGGAATTGTTAGGAGGCAATCCTGTTACCACGCTTAAATATTATAATAAAAGTTCTTTTAAAGAAGTTGTAGCTAAAGCTAATTTGCCTGTTTTGAGAAGTGAATTAATTTATTCTAATAATGATTTTGATTCTTTGCTTAAAAATTATGTTAATGATTTTGGTTCTTTAATAGTTAAACCTGTTTCTGCTTCTGCAGGAGGAGATACTTATTTTGTTGATAAAAATAATATTAAAAAAATTGTTTCTTTAATTTCTAATAAAGGTGATTTTTTAGCTGAAGAATATTTCAATAAAGATTTTGAAACAAATGATCAATGGTTTATTGATAAACGCGGCGATATTTATTTTCTTGGTTTTTCTAAGCAAATCATAGTTAATAATTCTCATATTGGTAATGATTATAGCATTCATAATAAAGATGGTTTGTCTTCTTTAGAATCTTCTTTAGTTGTTGCTAATTTGATGAAAAATGAAGGATATGTTGGTGTTTTTGGTTTGGATTATTTGCATAATGATTTTTCTCATTTTTTAATTGAGAATAATGCTCGTTTTAATGGATCTACATTTACTAGAGGAATTATTGATAGAACAGGCAAGGATTTTTCTACTTGGAAAACTCGTGCAATTAAGACTAATCCTATGACTTTTAATGAATTGAAAGATTTAACTAAAGATGTTCTTTATACTGGTTCTGATGCCGATGCTAGTTTTATTCCTTATGATATTTCTCTTTTAGATACTAATGGTTCTTTTATTGGTTTATTTGTTGGTTCTAATTCTGAATCGATAAATTTATTATATAATGATGTGAGTTCAAGATTATGATTTCGAATATTACTAAGGAAAAAAAAGAATTTTATATTAATTTATTAGCTGAAATAGTTTCTAAGAAATCCGTGCTGAAAGATGAGTATTTAGTCGCTGATGTTATTAAAGATTTTTTAAATTCTATTAATGTTAGTTATGATGTTCATTTTTTGGATGAGCAACGTCCTAATGTTATTGCTAAGATTGGTTCTGGTAAGAAAAAGCTTCTTTTAGTTTGTCATATGGATGTTGTTGAAGGTAGTGGCGTGTGGGAGTTTGATCCTTTTGTTCTTTCTGAACAAAATGGGAAGCTTATCGGGCGAGGTGTTGCTGATAATAAAGGTCCTTTAGTTTCTTTATTAATTTTAATTGATAGTCTTAAAAGTGAAAACTTTGATGGTGAATTGCAAATTCTTTTTGCTTCTGATGAGGAAAAAAGTGGTCCTAATGGTTTGAAATATCTTTTACGTGAAGATCTTATTCATGCTGATTTTGCTATTGTTGCTGATACCCCTGGTGAGTTTAATAAAATAATGGTTGCTGAAAGAGGTAGTTTAAATGTTGGTGTGATTGCTAAAGGTAAACAAGTTCATAGCGCTTATACTCATCTAGATGGTGATAATCCTATTGATAAAATGGCTAGTTTTATTGTTAAGCTTTCTAGTTATGAATTGAATCATGATCCTCATAAGTATCTTACACCGCCTTCTTTATCTTTTGTTAAAATAAATGGTGGTTTTGCTAATAATGTTGTTCCGAGTGTTTGTGAAGCAACTATTAATATTAGGTATGTTGTTAATCAAAGCGTTGATGAAATTCTTTCTGAATTGAAAGATATTGCAGGAGATAATTTTGAATTTAGAGTTAAATCATATACTGTTCCTTCTGAAGTTAATGAGGATCATGAAAGTATTTCTTTGCTTAGATCTGTTGCTCAAAAACATGGTTTTAATCCTATTCTTACTGGTCTTGATAGTGGAACTGATTGTAAGAAACTTGTTCATGCAGGTATTCCTGCTGTTGGTTATTGTTTTCCTAAGGAAGGTGTGGCTCATCAAGTTAATGAGTGGATATGGGAAGAAGACTTGTTCATTTATGCTGATTTAATGAAAGATTTTGTTATTGAATTTTTTAAATAAATAAAAGTTAATATTTTTAAATAAGTTATTTAATCTGTTTTGTTATGAAAGTTTTATTGTGTTCTGATATTCATAATCCTCGTAAGGATCTTGTTTTGCTTCGTGAGAAATCAGAGGATGTTGACTTCGTTGTTTGTGCGGGTGACTTCACTAATTGGGGTAGTGGTTTGGTTAGTACTTTGAGGGAGATGAATTCTTGGGGTAAGTCCGTGTTTGTTGTTCATGGTAATCACGAGGATGAGTCAGAGGTTCGTAGGGTTTGTAAGTCTTTAGAGAACGTTGTTTTTTTTCATAGGGATGTTGTTGATTTTAATGGTTTTCAGTTAGTTGGTTGGGGTGGTGGTGGTTTTTCTTTGCAGGATAAAGATTTTGAGCGTTTTGTTTCTGGTTTGAATATTAGTGATTTTTCTCGTGTGATTCTTGTGACTCATGCTCCTCCTTTTGAGACGTGTCTTGATGAAATTCAGAAAGGTGTTTTTGTTGGTAATGATAGTATTAAGAGATTTGTTTTGAGTAGTAAGCCTTTGGTTGTTGTTTCTGGTCATATTCATGAGACTTCTGGTTTGGTTTGTAATCTTGATGGTGTTCTTCTTATTAATCCCGGGCCTGAGGGTGTAATTGTAGAATTATGATTTTTCTTCTTTGCATGCTAACGCGTATAATAAATCGGATAATCTGTTTATGTATTTGTATATTTCTGGTCTGATTTTGTTTTCTAGTAGTTGTTTTGTTAGCATTGTTTCTAGTTCACGGGTTCTTACTCTGGCTTCGTTTATTCGCGTGGATGTTTCTTTGGTGAATCTTATGAAGTATGTGTTTTCTGGGTGGTGATTATCTATGTGTTGTTCTAGTTCTGTTATGTCTTGTTCTGTTATTGGTTTTTTTATTATTTCTGAGAGTCCTTGGTTGCTTATTTCTCCTACTGTTTGCCAGAGTTTTTCTTGTATTTTTTGAATTATTTTTTTTATTTCTTGGTTCGTTATTATCACGTTTGTTGAGTCTAGTGCGCTTTGTAATGAGTCTATTTTTCCTGTTATGAGTATTATTTCATGGTTCTTTGGGATTTTGTTTCCTTTTAGTGTGGATGCGTATCCTTGGTCTCCTTTTTTTGTGTATATTACCATGTTGTTTTTAGAAATGTGTTGTTGTTTTTTTAGTTTGTGTTTTTATTGAATAAGTAAATTAAAAAAAGGTTGAAAGAAATTATTTCTTTTCCATATATCCGCATTTTCCGCATGAGGAGCGGTCTTTGTGGTTCGCCATGAATGTTCCTGGTCCGCATTTTGGGCAAAATTTGTTTTTTCTTTTTGCGTCTTCTCCTGCGACTTCGTATACTTTATGTATTTTTTGAGTTTCTTTTTTTGCTTTTTCTTTTGTTTGTTTTGGTGCTGGTTTTCCGCCTTTCTTTTTTGCTGCCATTTTTTTATTCCTCTATGAATTATTCTTTTTTATCTTCTGATTCTTCTTCGGGTTTCGGTGATTCTTGTTTTTCTTCTGTTTCTTCTTTTTTCTCTGCTTTAGGCGTATTTTTTTCTATGACTTTTGAGTATTCTATTTTTTTTAGTGTTTCTTCATCTTTGTACGCGTAAGCCGTGATTTTTGCTGTTCTTTTTCCGTAATCCGTTAATATTTTTTTTAGTATTAGCAATTCTTCTTTGTTTTTTGTTTTTTTTGCTATTTCTTTTTTTAAGTCTAATCTTTTTGGTGTTGATTTTTCGAATGTCACTTCTAGTGTTATTTCTTTTCTTGGTATTATTGCTTGTTTTTCATTTATTATTTTGATGTCCATTTTTTATCTACCTTACTTTTATTGCGTATTCTCCTTGTTCTTCTAAGCCCATTATTTTTGCTATTTCTGATTTTTCAGGGTTTACCACGTATATTCTTCCTTGCCAGTTAGTTGATGTTCCTGCTGACACTTTGTGTTCTTTGAAGTTAGGATCGTCTAAGAATTTCTTGGTTTTTTTGCATACTTCTCTTTTTACTGCCATGTTTATTCACCTTTCTTGGTTGTTTTTGTTTTTTTTGGGTTCTTCTTTGTTCCATTCGTCTTTTCCTAGGCCGTCTTGTCTCATTGTGAGTCCTATTTTAGGGTTAGATACGTCTTTGTAAGATATGCTTATTATTCTTGCTTTGCATAAGTCTCCTACTTTTAGTACGCGTTTAGTTTCTTTTCCTAGTAATGTTTTTTCTTTGTTAAAGCTTACGAAGTCGTTCATTGTTTGACTTATGTGTATCATTCCTTCTGCAGGTCCTATGTTTATGAATGCTCCGAAGTCAGCTATGTCTTTTATTGTTCCTAGTATTACTTCTTGCATTTCTGGAATGAATGTTATTAGTGAAAATTCTGTTTCATAAAACGTTGCTCCGTCTCCAGGTATTATTGTTCCGTCTTCTATGTTTTCTACACCTAGCACGTCTATTACTATTCCTAGTTCTTCTGATATGTGTCCTTCATATTTTGATTTTATTTCTACTATCATTGCTTCTTCTAGGTCAGTAGCAAATTTGTCAGGTGCTATTCTTATGAAATCTTTTACTTTTATTTTATAAAACATTTAGTTTTTCACCCCATTTCCAGGTATTTTTTTTGTCTAAGTTTGATTATGCGAGCTGGTATTTTTTTTATTCTGTTTCTTAAGTCTTTGTCTTGCGTCGCGATGATTGTTTTTGGATTTTGTGCAGTATACTCGATTATAGAATCGTCTGCGTACTCAGTGAAGGAACTTCTGATTGTTTTTAAGTTTTTTTGTTTTATAAGTATTAATGCGAGTTTAGCGTTTAGTCCTTGTTTTTGTTTGGCTGTTTCTTTTAGGATGTTTTCTAATTCGTGTATCGTGGATTCCATAACGCATAATTCGTAGGGTTCTTGAATTATTTTATCTATTTCTGTGAATACATCTATGCCTAGTTCTCCTGGTATGAATAAGAAATTGGTGTCTAGTATGACTTTGGTTTTCTTTTTTAATAAATCTAGCATGTTATTAGTTTTTTTTGTTGATTTATAATAATTTTTATAATTAGTAAGGTTTTTCTTGTTTTTTATGAGGATTTGGAGTGTTCATCCTAGGTTTTTGGATTCTAAAGGATTGGTGGCTTGTTGGCGTGAGACTTTGTTGGCTAAGCACGTTTTAGAGGGTAAGACTAAGGGTTATAAGAATCATCCTCAGCTTATTAGGTTTAAGAATTGTGATTATTCTTTGGGAGTTATTAATTCTTATTTGTATTATTTGTTCTTGGAATCTGAGAGGCGAGGTTTTAATTTTGATATTTCTAAGTTTGAAAGGGTTTGCAAAGATTATTCTGGTTTAATTTTTCTTAATAGGGATCAATTATTATTTGAATTTGAGCATTTGTATAAGAAAATCTTGTTTAGGAGTCCTTCTGAGCTTAGTTTTTCTTTGGAAGAACTTGAAAAGTTAAGTTTGTTGGATTTGCAAAGTTTTTCTCATCCTTTGTTTGTTTTGATAGAAGGTCGTGTTGAGTCTTGGGAAATTGTTTGATTTTTTTGTTGTTTTATTTTATTATTATGTTTTCTTTTGGTGTGTCTGTATTGTATTCTTGTTTTTCTTGGAAGAATGCTTCGAAGTCTATCCAGGTTTTCCATTTTCCTCGTATTTTGTGTTTTATGTGTGTTAATAGTGCTACTCTTGATGGTTTATGGTCTGACATTAATTCGTAGTTAGGTAAGTGTTTTTGTATTTGTTCTGTGAATTTCATTGTTTCGGTGTGTGTCGGCATGTTTTCTTTTTTTAGTCTTTCTTTAGATGCGCCTATGAACATGTATGATTTTACTTCTACGAAGTCTGGTTCTGCTTTTTTTATGAGTTCTGCGTATTTTTCTGGGTTTTTATCATTCATTCCTTTGATTAATGTTATCCTGATGCATGTTCTGTATTTTTTTTCTTTTAGTTCTTCTAGGCTTTTTAGTAGTCTTTCCCAGTAATCTGTGAATAATGGTTTTCCTGTTTCTCGTAGTGTTTCTTTGTCTGCTCCGTCCACGCTTAGATATAGTTGTGTTATTCTTCCTAGTTTTTTTATGCTTTCTGGGTTTTGTCCGTTTGTTACTAGGAATGTTGATATTCTTTGTTTATGCATTTCTTGTATTAATTCGTTTACTTTGGGATAGTTTATTGGTTCTCCTGTCAGTGATAGTGCTGCGTGTTTGATTTTTTTTGATTCTTTTAATGCTTTTTTGTCTGTTTTGTCGTTTCCGAAGAATCCTATTAGTAGTTTATGATGTGCTTCTTTTGCTTCTTCTAGTACTTTGTTTGGTTCGTCTATGTTCCATATCCAATCTTTTGATACTGGTGATTTGTAGTCTCTCCAGCAAAATACGCATCTGTTCGCACAGCTCATGCTAGTCGTCATTTGTAAGCATTGATGCGTGTTTATTCCGTAGAATTTGTGTTTGTAACAAGTTCCTTTTCCCAGTATTGTTTTCTTTGTCCATCCGCATATTTTGACTGCGCTGTGACTTCCTGCGGTTCTGTATCCTTGTTTTTCTAGGTTTTTTTTGATTTCCTTAGTTATCATGTCTTGCATTGTTTTTAGTATTCTTTTGTTTAATAAAAAGTTGGTGTTTTTTACCCGTAAATTTTATAAGTATTAGTTTCTTTAGTTTTTTTATGTTAAATCATGGTATTGTTGGAAACTGTAAGACTTGTGCTTTAATTAATAATGCATCTGTTGAATGGATGTGTTTTCCTGATTTTGATAGTCCTAGTGTTTTTGGTAAATTGTTGGATGAAAAGAATGGTGGTTCTTTTGAAGTTATTCCTGAGGGTGATTACGAGGTTTCTCAGAGTTATGATGGTTATACTGCTGTTTTAGAGACTTTTTTTCGTTCTAAGAAGTCTTCTTTTAAGGTTGTGGATTTTTTTCCTAGGTATCGTAAGATTCTTCCTAATAATAAGACTGGTTTGTTTCGTCAGAGTTATTTTGTTCGTTTAGTTATTCCTTTGCGTGGTAAGTCTAAAGTTAGTTTTGTGTATAATCCTAGGCCTGGTTATGCTCGTTTTAAAGTTAAGAATTCTGTTTATGATGGTTTGCTTGTTAGTTCTGCTGGTAAGGATAGTGTTGCTTTGTGTTCTAATGTTGATTATGATTCTTTGCTTCGTAATGATTCTTTTGTTTTGGATAAGACTTTTTATTTTGTTGTTGGTGCTGATTCTTCAGACGGTATTAATGTTTCTTATTTGAAGAGGTTGGCTAGTTCTACTATTAGTTATTGGAAGCGTTGGGTTTCTACTTTGGTTATTCCTTCCGGTAATAGTGATGCTATTATTCGTAGCGCGATTACTTTGAAGTTGTTGACTTATTCTCAGACTGGTGCTATTGTGGCTGCGCCTACTACTAGTATTCCTGAGGAGGTTGGTTCTGTTAGGAATTGGGATTATCGTTTTTGTTGGGTTCGTGATGCTGCTTTTACTGTTAGTGCTTTTAAAAAGATTGGTCGTGATTATGAGGCTAAGAAGCTTATTGAGTTCATGTTTAATAATTCTTTGAAGAAGAAGAAGTCTTTGCAGTTGATGTATGGTATTCGTGGTGAGACTAAGTTAACTGAGAAGTTGCTTAAGCATTTAGATGGTTTTAAGGGTAGTAAGCCTGTTAGGATTGGTAATGCTGCTTATAAGCAGAAGCAGAATGATATTTATGGTAGTTTGATTGATTTGATTTATATGTATTATATTTTTTATGAGTATGAGAGTAAGCTTAGGAGGAAGCATTGGGATTTTCTTATGTATTTGGTTAAGGAAATTAAGAATAATTGGAGGAAGCCTGATCATGGTATTTGGGAGTTTCGTGGTCAGAAGCAGCATTTTGTTTATTCTAAGTTGATGTGTTATGTTGGTATGGATTTTGCTATGAAGATTGCTCAACATTTTGGTAAGTCTTCTTATGCTGAGAGTTGGGCTGTTCTTCGTGATACTATTAAGGATGATATTCTTAGGAATGGTTGGAATGAAGAGGTTCGTGGTTTTACTATGTTTTATGGTTCTGATGATTTTGATGCTTCTATTTTGAAGATGAGTTATCATGATTTTTTGGATAGGGATGATCCTAGGTTGATTAACACTGTTTTGATGATTAATAAGCATCTTAGGATTGATTCTTTGGTTCATAGGTATAAGATCGTGGATGATTTTGGTGTTTCTAGTAGTACTTTTAGTATTTGTTCTTTTTGGTTGGTTGATGCTTTGTATAAGATTGGTTTGGAGGATGATGCTAGGAAGATGTATAGTGAGCTTCGTAGTTATAGTAATCCTTTGGGTTTGTACGCTGAAGATTTAACTATTGATAAGAAGGAGAATATTGGTAATTTTCCTCAGGCTTATACGCATATCGCGTTGATTAATTCTTCTCTTCTTCTAAGTGAGTGGAATACTCATAGATTAAAGCCTAGTCAAGAAATTAAGGATTTTAGGATTAGAAGAAAAATCGTGAAATAAAAAAAGAAAAAAGGTTAGTTGAATTTACATACTTGTACGCATTGTAGTGTGCAGAATTCTGCTTCTGGGTCGTTTCTGCATGCTGATTCGCATTCGTAGAATTTACCTTCTATGTAAGTGCAGGCATCTTCTGGTATGTATTCACATTCGTTGAATTCTGGTAGTGGTGTTCCGCCTATTTGTGCACATGCTTCATATTTGTTTTCTGGAAGGTTAAGTTCTTCGTAGTTAAGTTCTTCTGTGAAGTATTCTCCTTGGTGTATGCATCCTCTTGGGAAGCTTTCCATGATTGGGTTGCCTGCTTCTTTACATTCTTGGAAATTAGTTACTTGTTTTTCTTGGTTTAGTGGTTGTATGTTTGTTGCTCCTTTTGTTTCTGCTTCGCATCTATTTCCGAATGTTTGAATTATTGTTATTTCTCCTTCTTGTGTTGGTATTGTTAGTTCTCCTGTTACTGGCATGTATTCTTTTGTGCAGATTCCTGGTTCTCTGTAGTATTCTTCGTATTCTGGGCATTGTGTTTCCCATACTCTGACGCATTCGTTTAGTGATGGGCACCACGTGTATCCTGCGCTTGGTATGCATCCGTATTCATCTGTGTCTCCGCCTAGTATTGGTTCTTCTGTGTCGTTATCGTTTGCGTTTTGGTCATTTGTTTGTTCTTTTGTGCATGCTGTTATTGTTAAAGCAAGTATTAACAATAATGCTAATAGTAAGTATTTTGTTTTTTTCATTATTTTCACCTTTTTTTGTTTTTTTTTTAATTTTATATGTATTATTGTTGGTTAAAGCATTGAAGTATTTAAATACTTTTTAGTGTTCTATTTGGGTTGAAGTCATAGTTAGAATTGTCATAAATTGTTATAAAAAAAAAGAAAATGCCTTCACGAAGTTGTTTGGGGGGGTTGCTAAGTGAAGGCAATAGAAAATAAAAGGTCGGGCTTTTCGCCCTTTTTTGTGTTTATCTTACTATTTCTATGCCTAGTTCGCTGCTTAGCTGTTGTCTTGCTGCTTCTGCGTGTTTAGCTGTTGGTTTGCCTAGTATCCATGGGGATTTTACTCCTGTTATGATTGTCATAACAGTGATTTTTCCTTTCATGTCGTCGGATACTCTTGCGCCCCATATTACGTTTGCATCTTCGTCCATTGCTTCTGTGACTAGTTCTCCTATTTTGCTAATTTCGTCTAGGGTCATGTCCATTCCGCCGTGGATTTGGATGATTGCTCCGCTTGCTCCTTCGTAGCTGATGTCTAGTAGTGGGTTGCTTAGTGCTCCTTTTACTGATTCTTCTACTCTGTTTGCTGTGTCGCTTGCGCCTACGCCGATTGCTGCTACGTCTCCGTTTGTCATGATTGTTCTTACGTCTGCGTAATCTAGGTTTACCAGTGATGGTACCGCTATTGTTTCTACAATTCCTTTTATCATTGTTGCTACTAGTTCGTTTGCTACTGCGAATGCTTGTTGTACTGGTAGGTTTCCTGCGATTTGTACTAGTCTGTTGTTATCGATTACGATTACTGTGTCTGATACTTTTCTTAGTTGTTGTAGGCCGTATTCTGCTTTGTCTACTCTTGCTCTTTCTATTTTGAATGGCATTGTTACGGTTCCGATTACGATTGCGCCCATGTCTCTTGCTACTTGTGCTACGATTGGTGCTGCTCCTGTTCCGGTTCCGCCTCCCATTCCTGCGCATACGAAGACCATATCTGATCCTTTTAGTGCGTCTTTAATACTTGATAGGCTTTCTTGTGCTGCTTCTGCTCCTTTTTCTGGGTAGCCTCCGCATCCTAGTCCGCGTGTGACGTCTTTTCCTATTAGGAATTTTCTGTCTGCTTCTACGATGTTTAGGTGTTGTTGGTCGGTGTTGCATGCTAGGATTTCTGCTCCTTGGACTCCTTTTAGGTAGAGCCAGTTTGTCATGTTTGTTCCACCGCCACCGCATCCGATGACTTTGATGTTTGCTTGTCCTACGTCTAGTTCTGGTTGGTATTCATTTATTTTTTCCATTTTTTTTGTTTCCCCCTCCACTTTTTTTGTTTTGTTGAGCATAAGCTTTTCCTGGCTTGGGACCAGTATCGAGCAAGGCCCTGTTTTTATTGGAGTTTAAGTTTTTTTGGTGCCGAGAATTTGTTAGTTATTTTTTGATATATATTTTATTTTATATACTTTCAACTAGCAAAACATTTATATAGTCTTTCATCTCAGTACCTTTTAGAACACGTTGTGACTTTCGCCAAGGTCACGTTTGATTTAATCGCTAGGGTTTGATTGTTCGTCGAAACCGTCTCGCCAAAAACGTTTTTCGATGATTTAGGAATTTCTGTTTTGTTTAACCCTCAACTTCAATTACTTAGTTTACTTTGGTATGTTATATATAAATGTTTTTATTCTGGAATTGAGTATATATAAATAGTAGTTTCTCAAAATATATGTTATAGAATAATAGTTTGTTTTTTTTGTCGTCTAAGAATTATACAATATTACTTTTCTTCCGCGATATAATCCCATCGAACTAAGTTGTTCGTATTGGGTTGGAGCAAGTATTAAATATATTATATTGAATTTATATTTCTCTTTTATTTCATTAGTTTTATCTCTTATTATTGTTTGATCTAGTTCTTCTCCCACTATTAATAGACTTGCTTTATCTTTTTCTTCTTCTCCATGAAGTATCACTGTATTCACTCCTTTTACATTCGCTATAAAGTCCGAAAATTCTTTGAGTGCTGATTTTTTATCCTCCAGAAGTCCTGAGAATAAGTCTATGTTTTGTTTAATTGAAGAGTATGTTTTTAAGTATCTATCTTTGGTTTCTTGAACTAACTCTAAGTCTTTTAGTTGTTGCAATATTCTGTGTGTTGATGCTGGGGGAACTTTTGTTATTCTAGATATTTCTCTCAAATAATAAGTCTTATCTGAGTTATTTATGAACAATCGCAGTATTTTTATTATTTTTTTGTCAAATAGAGTCTCTATTATCTTTTTTTTGTCCATTTTGATTGAATCTCGACTTAAACTATATAAATATTTCTATTTTGGAACATTGTTCCATTTTTGAAACAATAGTTTTTTTAGAAAATATTAAAACAAAATAACAATCACGTAAACTCTATGAAGCCTTATTTGATTGGATTGTTGTTTTCTAAATATAATTTAGAATTAGGCAAGACTGAAGCATTGTTATGTTTTAAAACATATTTTGAAGTAGAAGAGATTTTGTTTGTTGATAATTTTTGTGTGTTTTCTGTTAAGGGAGTTCCTGGAGATATTTTGAATTGTGTTAAAAGATTAGCTTTTACGAAAGAAGCTTTTGTTGTTTCTAAAAATGTTGAATGGTCTGTTGATTTAATTAGTTTTGTTAATGATTTTAATTTGAAGCACGGTGTTGATTCTTGTTTTAAAGTTGAATTATTTTTGAAACAGAAAAATATTGATTTGATTAATACTGTTGCGAACGTTGTTTTAGAATCTGGTTTGTCTGGGAAGATTTGTCTTTCTAAGCCTGATTTAGTTGTTTGTTCTTTCATTCATGAGTTTTATGGTTTGAGTATCTGGGTTAACAAAGACCCTTATAGATTGAGGAGGCCTCATTTGAAAGTTAAACCTCATCCTAGCGGGATTGATCCTAGGCTTGCTAAAGCTATGATTAATTTGGCTTCTGCTAAAAAAGAAGTTATGGATCCTTTTTGTGGTGCTGGAGGTATTTTAGAGGAAGTTAAGCTTCTTGGTTTAAATTACGTAGGAGTTGATGTTTCGTGGAAGATGATTAATCTTGCTAGAGCTAATCTTAATAGTAAAGATAATTTGTTTTGTATGAATGCTTTATCTTGGGATAAAAAGGTTGAGTGCGTTGTTACTGATTTACCTTATGGTAAGAATTCTAAGCTTGATGGTTCTTTAGATTCTTTAATTAGTGGTTTTTTTGATGTTTTTAATTCTTTAACTTCTAGAATCGTTGTTTGTGCTCCTAACACTTATGATTTGGAAAGTGTCGCGTTTAATCATGGTTGGTCTTTGTTGTTTAAATTTGAGGTTTATGTTCATGGTTCTTTGACTCGTAGAATTCATGTTTTCGAGTTAAATAAGTAATTCTACGAAGTTTTTTTATTGGAAATATTTATATAATGCTTTGTCTCTTGCATTTTAGGTGATTTTGATGTTGGTTAATACTAAGAGTATGCTTAAGAAAGCTCAAAGGGAAGGTTATGCTGTCGGGGCGTTTAATACTAGTAATTTGGAGTTTACTAAAGCTATTATTAGGGCTGCTGAAGAATTAAAGTCGCCTGTGATTATTCAAACTTCTACTAGTGCTATTAATTATGCTGGTATTAACGAGATTCAAAGTATTGTTAGTAGTGTTGCTAAAAAAGCTAAGATCCCTGTTGCTTTGCATTTGGATCATGGTCCTGATTTGTTTTGGGCTAAGAAGTGTTTGAGTAATGGTTATACTTCTGTTATGATTGATGCTTCTTCTTTGTCTTTTAAAGAAAATGTTTCTGTAACTAAGAAAGTTGTTGCTTCTGCGAAAAAATTTGGTGCGAGTGTTGAAGCTGAGCTTGGTGCTCTTCAAGGTATTGAGGATGAAGTTAATGTTAGTTCTAGTAATGCTTTTTTGACTGATCCTCTTGATGCTAAGAAGTTTGTTGAGCTTACTGGTTGTGATTCTTTAGCTGTCGCTATTGGTACTAGTCACGGCCCTTATAAATTTAAGGATAAATCTAATCTTGATTTTTCTAGATTGAGAGCTATTCGTGACTTAGTTAAGGTGCCTTTAGTTCTTCATGGTGCTTCTTCTATTCCTGCTAAAGTTGTTAGTAAGACTCAGAAATTTGGTGGTAAGTTAAAGAATGCTCATGGTGTTTCTGATTCTGATTTGAGAAAAGCTGTTAAGTTAGGTGTTTGTAAAGTTAATATTGATTCTGATTTGAGATTGGTTTTTAATGCTTCTTTAAGAGAATTTCTTAGTTTGAATCCTGGTGTTTATGATCCTAGGACTATTTTGAGTTTTACTAATGATGCAATTTATGAGTTTGTTAAGCAGAAAATTAGGGTTCTTGGTAGTGTTAATAAAGCTTAATTAGAGTTCTTTCATTATTATTTCTCTTTTGTCTTTTTTTAGTTCTTCATTCATTTCTTTATGATTTAATAATTTGTTTTTTGCTCCATAACATCTTATTACTGATTCTGCTTGTATCATTCCTGCTTTTAATGCTGTTTTTATACTTCCTCCTCTTATTATCGCGGCAGTGAATGCTGATGCGAATGCGTCGCCTGCACCTGTTGTTTCTAGTATTTTTACTGGTTTTGGTTTTGCGTAGAATAGTATTTCTCCATCATATGCATATGCTCCTCTTGGTCCGTCTGTTATTACTACTACGCCTTGTTTTTTTATTTTTTTTATTAAATATTTGAATGCGTCTTCTATTGTTTTTTTCTTTGATAATAAGAATGATTCTTCTTTGTTAAATACTAATATGTTTGATGCTCGAAGTATTGGTTTTAAGTTGCTTGTTCCTTTTATTACTAAGTAATTTGATGGGTTGAACGCTAAGTTTATATTGTTTTTTCTTGCGTATCTAGCCAGGCTTTTTAATAAGTCTAAGCTGGAACTCATCATGGAACTAAAGTAAAACCATTTTGTTTTTATTTTTGTTTTATCTACTTCTGAGTATCTGAAGTTATCGTTTGATCCTTTATGCGTTAGTATTGTTCTGTCGTGTGCTTTTGAATCTAGTATGACCGAGAATCCTGATTTTTTTCCGAAGGTTCCTACGAAGTCTATGTTTAGTTTTTTTAGTTCTCGGACTATTTTTTCTCCGTTTTCGTCATGACCTATTTTTCCTAGGTAAGCTGTTTTTAGACCTAGTCTTTTGAAGGACGCAGCAGTATTTGTTCCTCCTCCTCCTATGTGAAATTCTAGGTTCGTTATTAGTATTTTTGCGCCTAAAGGATATGCTAAGCAGAGTTCGTCTTCTTTGTTGTCTTTTTTTCCTGTGTGTATTTTTACTAATTCCGCGTTTGTGTGAACAAATGCATCTAGTGTGTTACTACCTACTGTTATTATATCGTACAATTTTTTTGTTCACCTCTAGCATTTTTCTTTTTAATGAATATAAAAAGTTTGTTATAAAAAAATAAAAAAAAGATTAGAATTAAATTATAGTAACGGGTTTTGTCCTCCGTATAATGCGTGGAACGATCCGTTTTTGAATTCGAAGCTGAATACGTCTGGTTTAAAATTTGTTGCTCTCATTTTGTCTATTTTTATTTCTCTTACTATGTTTCTTCTGAACGGCGTTAATCTTAAGTCTATTATTCCATCTGATAGGAATGCTTCGCTGTCATATACTGCTGAGTCAGCTGTTTCGTTGTATGTTCTTTCTGATACTAAGTAAGATGTTATTCCTAGGTCTCTTAAGAATTCGAAGTAGTAAAATAGTTCTAGTCTTGGGTTTTCGAATGTTGATACTGTGTATAATGCTCTTAGTGAATCAAATGTTAGTAGTTCTACGTTTACTTCTTTTTTTGCTCTTAGTATTATGTTTTTTGCTACGTTTAGCCAGCTTCTATTTTCACTCACTTTTACGTCTTTTACTTGTTTTCTTATGCATGCTACGTCCGTAATTATGATGTTTCCTTGGTCAGGTTTTACTTTTTTTAGTATCGCGCTGAAGTTTGTTAAATCATCTACGTGAACTATGTTAACTTTTTTTAAGTCGTATCCCATGTTAACCATGTTTTTTAGTATTGAACCACATGATTGTTCTAGTGATATGTATAGGCTTGTTTTTTTGTTTAGAATTGCTTCGTTGTATAGTATGCTGAAGCATAGCGAGGATTTCATTGTTCCTGCTGAGCCATGTACTAAGACTATGTGACCTTCAGGAATTCCTCCTTGCATGTTTTCATCTAGTCCTTTTATGTATGTTTTTACTCTACGAATCTGATTTGGATCTTGTATTGTTAAGTCTGCAGACATTAGGTTCTCACCCCTTCTCTTTATTAAAAGTTAGTTCTTTATAAACTTTTTCTTTCATTTTATTTATTTTCCTTCTTCGTGATGAAGCCATAGTACTTTTCCTTCTTTGGTTTGTACTATTATTTTATTTTTTATTACCGCACATCCTATTACTAATCCTCCGGTTCCGTATTCCCATATTTTATCACCTATTAATTCTCCTGGTGTGTTGCTCGGTATGTCTGAGTAGCTACCGTTTTGTGCAATTATACCTGATACTCCTGGTACGTATTCTATTATGTATATTCCTTTTCCTGTTAATACGTATATGTTGTTGTCGTATGATCCTATTATTACTTCCATTGCGCCGTCTTGGTCTACGTCTTTTGTTACTGGTTTTCCTATTATCCAAAAGTCAGTTTCATAATTCCATAATTGGTTTCCTTGCATCGTTATTACGTATATTTTTCCGTCTGCTGATCCGAATACTATTTCATTTAATCCATCGTCATTTATGTCTAGTACTACTGGTTCTGTGTATAGTGCTCCTTGTGTTTCAAATTTCCAGATTAGTTTCCCTTCTAGTGATAAGCAGTACAAATTATTATCTACCCCTCCTATGAGTATTGCTTCTGTTCCGTCATTCATTTTTGTATGTATTGCTTTTGATACTATTTTGTCTTTTGTTTGAAAAGTCCAATTTATTTTTCCTTTTAGATCTAAAGATTTTATTTTTCCTTTATTATCTCCGAATATTATGTTGTTGTTTATTACTATAGGTGTTGATTCTATTTGTGCATCGTTTAGTAATTTTCTTAGTAGTTTTCCTTTTGAGGATAATAAGTACAAATATTTGTCTGTTGAGCCAAATATTATGCCTGTGTTTTTGCTTTCTTTTATTTTGAAATTGTTTATTCCCCCTCTTATAGGGTGTTCAGTTGTGTAAGCCCATATTTGTTTTCCGTTATGATCTAATGCATATACTTTTCCGAATTCTGTTCCGAACAAGATTTGTTTTTTTCCGTTTTGTTCTATGTCTGCTATTAATGGATAATGGTTTATGCTGTTGGTTCTTTCTTCATCTAGGAACATCGCGTCTTGTTCTGATACTTTTTCTTTTATTGCGTATTTCCATTTTATTTCTTGATTCTCTGAGAATACTATGACTTCTCCTTTGGTGTTTGTTATTATTGTTTCTGTTTCTGAATCGTTATCTATGTCTTCGCATATTGGTTGTGTTAGGCTTTCACATCCTAAGTCGAAGCTTTTTAGCAAGTTTATTTTTCCTTTTTTTATTCCGAAGACGTTTCTTATTATTTTTGATAGTTTGTTCATATAGCATCACTTCCTTTGTCTGAGGCCCAGAGTACTATTAAAAAGTATAGTGGAACCACTAGTATTATTATTCCTAGTCCTAGTATTTTAAATAAGTAGCTTAAGCCGTGTGTTTGAGCTATGTATGCTCCTCCTGTTACTAGTATCATGAAAGGTATTAAGCTTAAAAATCCTGATGATGAGTAAAAGTTTTGTCTGTCTTTTGCTGATAGTACTTTTGCTGATAGTGTTCCTTGTGCTGATCCTATTAGTGCGGCGCCTAGTACTGATAAGCTGTTTGCTACGACCATCGCCGGATAATGCATAGGGTTGTATACTATTGTTAGTGGTAGCATAGATAATAGTAGTGTTCCGAATACGAACATTGGAACTATTCCTACTGTTTTGTTTATTTTTGATGTTATTACAGGTCCTATTATTGCTACTATTAGCGCTAAGGAATACATTATTGCTACGTTCATGAATCCTCCTAGCCACGCGTTTTTTAGGTGAGTGTATACATATATTCCTGTGTATGAATTTATTAGTGATTGAAATACTGATACTAGTATCATGCTCATTGTCATTACTAGTAAATATTTGTTTTTGAAGAATGTTTTTGATTTGTTTATTAGTATTAAGTAATATTGTTTGTAGTCTATTGCTTGTATTAATGATTCTTGTTTTATTTTTACTTTTGAGAATAAATATGATGATATTATGAATGCGAATGCTGTTATTTCAAATGTTATTAAGTATCCGTATATGTTTTGTGTTAGTGTTTGTCCTAATATGTTTATAGTTATGATTTTTCCTTCTAAGAATGCTAAGTCTATTATTGCTGCGGCTAATATTATTGAGGCTGCTGCTATGAATAGTCCTTTAAATGTTGATTTTGATGATAGTCTTTGTATTTTTCCTTTTTTTGAGTATTTATTTAGGAAATTGTTGAATAGTTCTCCGTATGTTGCTACACCTATGCTTCCTAGTAAGAGGCTTGCTACGAATAAGTATGGTTGTTTTATTACTACTGCTAATGATAGTAATATAAAGCTGAATCCGAATAGCAGTCCCGATATGCTTATTACTTTTTTTGAGATTTCTCTTTTTTCTGTTATTTCTTTTATGAATGTTGATATTAGTGTGTTTAGGAATGATTTTATTCCGTTAGTTAGTCCTATTAAGAAGAATGATGCTCCTGTGAATGAGAATAGTATGTTGATGAATTGTGTTGATGAAAATCCATATCCTATTTTGTCTAGGTAAAATTTTTTTTTGAGGAGTCTTTCATTTCTTTTGTCAATTACTTTTTCCTCTTCTCTCCCCTCTTTTTCCATCTTTTATTCTATTTATGAATTGTGTTTATTTTTATAGTTTTTGAATTATTCTTATGGCGGCGTCATTTGGTCATAAAAATATTCTGGCATTTGTTCAGGCGTCTTTAGGTTTAAGTATTGTTTTATGACGTCTTGTAATTTGTATGTTTTTATCCACAGGTCTGTTTTGTAGTATTCTATTTGGTCTTTGTAGAAGTATATTAGGAAGTATTTGTATAAGTATTTCATTATAGGGTGTTTTCTCCATTTTTTTTGGTAGTCTATCATTAAGTAGGATTCGCATCTCATTATGACGTCTCCGAAGTTTGATTTTAGTTTTTTTCCTTTGTATGTTGTTTCTTTTTTTCCCATATTTAGTGTTTGGAAGTCTAGTTTTAAGTAGTATTTGAAGTATTTGCTTCCGTCTGGTATGTGGTGTGTTCTCCACCATATGTGGTGTTCTTTGTTTCCGTTTCCTAGTACTTTTTCGAAGTACATTGTTTCTATTTTGTCATCATTTGAATCTATTGATAAGAAGTTGTGTGTCATAAGCCAGTTGTGTGCTAGTTTGTATAAGTTTTTTAGGTGTAGTACGTCTTCGTGTTCTATTTCCCATTTTGCCATTTGTAAGACATGGTCTTTGTCTTTTGCTGGTTGAAAATTTAGGTCAGGCATGTTTGTTTATGAAATGTTTATTTTTATAAATGTTTCTGAAGAGATTTTGTTTCGTTCTTAGATTTTAATGTTTTTGTTTTTTTTTTCGTAAGTTTTAAATACCTTGGGAGTAATAGTTTATTGTTTGTTATTAGAGGTGAATGATTGGTTTATACTTTAACTTATTCAAGTATTCATGAATCCGAGGTTAGTCTTGTTGGTAAAAGGGCTTTGTTTTTGGCTGAGGCTTCTCGTAAGAGTTTGAATACTTGTTTGTTTTTTGTGGTTACTGGTAATAGTTTAAGAGAGTTTTTTGACGTTAATTCTTTACAGAAAAAAGTTTTTGATTTGTTGAATACCGGTTTGCCTGAGGATTATTTTTGGTCTGAGGTTAAAAACTTGTTTTCTGGTTCTGTTTTGCCTGATTCTGTTTTGTTAGATATTAAAGAGTCTTATGATGCTTTGAGTGTTTCTGTTAGTGATGCTGATAATATTTTGAGGTCTTTTGAGCCTAGGGTTAATTTGTTTCTTAGTTCTGGTAGTGATTGTGGTTTTAAAGAGGTTTTTCTTAATATTAAGGGTTTTGATAATGTTGTTAATGCTTTGAAGAGTTGTTGGTTTTTGTTTTTTAAGAAGCAAGGCGTTGAGTCTTTAAGGAAAGGTTTATTTAATTTTTCTTGTGGTGTTGTTGTTGAGAAGTTTGTTTCTTCTGATTTCACTGTTGAGGTTGAGGGTTCTTCTGATGAGAAGCATTTGTTGGTTAGTGCTTATAAGGGTTTGCCTGAGGTTTCTGTTGGTATTGTTAAGGATTTGTATGTTTTATCTTTTAATCATTTGGAGTTTGTTAATCATGAATTGAATCATCAGAATTTTAGTATTCTTCATCAGGATGATTCTGGTGTTTTGTTGAAGAAGCGTCTTGGTAAGGAAGGTTCTGATAATAAGGCTTCTAAGCAAGTTATTTCTGATTGTGCGCGTTTGGCTAAGCGCGTTTTTTCTTTACTTAATAATTTTGTTAGAGTGGTTTTTGTTGTTAGACAAGGTATTCCTTATTTGTTTTTAATTGATGATTGTGTTTCTAGTGATGTTGCTGATAAAGTTGATGATGTTGGTAAAAGTATTATTTCTGATAATGTTGGGGTTTTGTCTGATTTGGGTGTTTCTGTTCCTGGTGGTTCTTTTAGTGATGATTTGGTTGAGTCTGATGCGTTGGATGTTGTGGAAGATGATGATTTAGTTGATTCTTCTGATGTTGTAAATGATGCTGATGAATTCATTGTTCAAGACGATCAGAGTGTCGGGGTTAGAAGTAATAATGATTTTTCTTCTTTTTTTAGTTTAATTGAATTATTGGAGGAAGATGTTGTTTCTTTGTATAGGGAGTCTTTTGGTTTTAGTCCTGTTAGTGTTGAAGAGGCTATTTTTGAGTTGGATTCTAAGCATGGTTTTGGTGATAAAGAAAAGGTTCTTAGGGCTTTGGAGGTTAAGTCTTTGTTGATGAATGGTGAGAAAGTTGATGATGATATTATTTCTTCTCTTATTGGTGTTTTGGAGGATTTTCTGAAGAGGGAAGGTTAAATGATGAAGTTTTTAAAAGAGTTATTTAAGAAAGAATCCGAGTTGTATTCTATTGAGAAGAATAGTGTTTTAATTAATAAGGAGGTTTTTAGTTTGATTGTTAAGACTGAGAAGATTCTTGATGAGTTAAAGAATTATTTGGATTCGGGTAAGGTTTCTTTTAAGGATGCTAAGCTTGCTGAGTTTGAAAATTCTTTGATTAATATGAAGTCTAAGATTGATTCTTTGCGTCTTGATGTTCAACGTATTCTTGAGATTGAACTTAAGAATAAAGATTATATTTTGTTGAATGATGATTTTTATTTGAAGGATAAGTTTTCTAGGATTGATACTATGAGTCAGATTATTGATGAGTTGCTTGATTTGATTAATGAGCGACCCGCTGTTTCTGAGTTAAAGGAAATGACTAGTTATTTGTATAGTAAGATGAATTCTTTAGCTGATTCTGTTAATAATATTATTACTGATGATAAGTACTTGGAAGATGTTTATTCTAGGCTTAGAAATCTTTGATGTTTTTATTTATGATTTGTTCTGCGTCGTGTTTTATTCTGTGTTCGTAATCAGTTGTTTTTTCTGCTTCGTTTTTTTCTTGTGATAATGTTTTTATTAATTCTAGTATTGTGTTTTTTTCGTCTTTGAAATTGTTAGGTACTTGGTTTAGGTATTCTGTGATTATTTCTTCTTCTGTGTTTTCTTTGTGGTTTTGTTCTTCGTATGTGTCTGGTCCTAAGAGTTTCGTTGTGCTTTTCATTACGTAGTATGCTTGTTTTTCTAGTAGTTTTTTTATTGTGTTTGTTATATCTAGGTCTTGTGGCTTGCCGTCTTTTAATTGTCCTATGATTCTTATTAGTATTATTTTGTTTTTTACGTCTTCGAATGCGAATCTTTGTTCTATTTCTTTTTTTATTTCTTCCGTTGTTTTATTGTTTGCGTCAAATTCTGTTGTGATTGTTTCTTTTGTTTTTACTTCTATCTTTGTTATTTCTCCGTCTTCATAATAGTAGAATGATCCTGTTTTTAGTTTTTCTAGTTCTGAGAAATTAGCAGGAAATAAGGGTCCTGGGTATACCATGTTTTTGTATCCTGGAATTGTTTTGTTTTCTGTTATGTGTATGTGTCCTCCTGCGTAATAGTCAAATCCTTTTGGTAAGAGATTAGTTGAATAAGAAGTCATTTGTTCTAGGTGTTTTGGTTTTAATTCGTCTAATGATGTGTGAAACAAGAAAATCTTGAATCCTGTTTCTTGTTCTAGTTCTTCTTTGTTCATTGTTTCATAATTATGACGATCTAGCATTCCTTTTAATCCGTTTATCCCTGTTAGTTTTGTGTTGGTTTCTTTATCGGTTGTGAATTTAAGGTTTAGTTTGTTTTCTGTTATTGTTCCTTTCATCACGTTTATTCCTAGGTCTGCTTCTTCTATTACGTCTAGCATTGTTTTTCCTGAAGGAGAATAATCATGACTTCCTGCTATGAAATAAACTCTTATGTTTTGATTTCTTAGTTTTTTTAGTTGTTTAACTACTTCTTTTACGTGATCAATTGAAGGTAGTGCTGTATTGAATAAGTCTCCTGCTATTAAATAGAAGTCTGCTTTTTTTTGTATTGCGAAGTCTATTGATTCTTTGAATGCTTGCACACTTATTTCTTTTAGTTTTGGGTCTCTCCAGCTTCCTATGTGTGCATCTGCTACGTGTACGAATCTCATTGTTTCTTAGAAATATTTTGATTTTTATATATGTTGTTAAAAAAAAATGAAAAAAAGTTTTATGGAGTCCATCTTAGTGCTGTTCTAGGGAATGGTATTGCGTCTTTTATTGTGTCTAATCCGCATATCCACGATATTAGGCGTTCTACTCCTAGTCCGAATCCTCCGTGTGGGACGCTTCCATATTTTCTTGTGTCTAAGTAAAATGTGTATTGTGAAATGTCTTCTCCTTCTTCTTTTAGTCTTTGTTCTATTTGTTCTAAGGATGATTCTCTTTCACTGCCACCTATTAGCTCCCCGTATCCTTCTGGCCCTATGAAGTCTACTCCGTGTACTACGTCAGGATTTTCTGGTGCTTCTTTCATGTAGAATGCTTTGACTTTTTTTGGGTAATGCGTTACTAATATAGGCGTATCGTACAAAGAACTTAGTTTGTCTTCTTCGATTGTTCTTAGATCTTTTCCCCATTCTATTTTCATATCAAATTTTTCTCTTAATATTTTTAGTGCTTCATCATATGTCATTCTTGGAAATTCTTTTTTAATTGTAGGTTCTAGTTTCTTTATGTCTCTTCCTAGTATTTTTAGTTCTTCTTCGTGTTTTTCTAATACCCTAGTCATTACTTTTTTTATTAGTCCTTCTCCATGATCTTGTATGTCTTTGAAGCTCGCCCAAGCCATTTCCATTTCTGCGTGCCAGTACTCCGTTAGGTGTCTTGATGTCTTAGAATTTTCTGCTCTGAATGACGGTGCTAACGTGTATATTTTTTCTAGTGAAAAAATTGCTGGTTCTGCGTATAGTTGCCATGTTTGTGCTAAGAAAACTCCTTTTTTTCCGAAGTAATCCACGTGGAAAAGGCTTGATCCTCCTTCGCATTGTACTGATTGAAACGTGGGTGACTGGTATTCATAGAAGCTTTGTTCTCTGAAATATTCGTGTATCGCTCCAAATATTGTGCTTCTTATTTTTAGTATAGCAGTCATTTTTCTGCTTCTCAACCATAAGTGTCTATTATCTGCTAAGAATTCTTTGCTTTGATCCTTTGTTATTGGGAACATGTCTGAAGTTCCTACTACTTCGAAGTCTGAAACGCTTATTTCGTAACCTGTTGGTGCTCTTTCATCTTTTTTTATTGTGCCTGTTATTTGCATTGATGCTTCTACTTGTAGTTTTTTTGCTTCTTCAAATTTTTGTTCTCCTATTGATTCTTTTTCTATTACGCATTGTATTATGTCTGTTGAGTCTCTTAGAACTAGGAATTTTAGTTTATTTGAACCTCGCTCTCTGTGTATCCAGCCTCTGATTTTTATTTCTCCTTGTTCTTGTTTCATTGCTTGTTTTATTGATAAGTATTTCATTTTTTATCCTCCGTTTAGTTATATCTTTATGTTTTTTTTAAATTTTGTTAATATTTTTTTTTGAGAGCAACTCGTTTAAAGTCACCCTAGAATTAGGTTCAATTATTATTAAATTTGTGAGTCGTAAAACTAGCATAAGTGTATTTGTCCGTTGTGCTTATTTGTGTTTTTCGTATCATTTTATGTTTGTTGGTGTTAAAAAGTTTATAAATGTTTGTTCTTTTCTTTCAAAAATGTTCGTTATTACTCACGAGGATGGAGATGCCCGAGTTGGTGTTTTGAAGACGAAGAGTGGAGATATTGAGACTCCTTTTTTTATGCCTGTTGTTACTAAGGCTACTGGTAAGTTTATTACTACTGATGATTATTCTTGTCTTGGTTCTGATTTGGGTGCTAGAGGTGTTATTTGTAATAGTTTACTTCTCAGTTTCAGACCTGGTACTGATATTATTAAGAAAGCTAGCGGTATTCATAAATTCATGAATTTTAAGGGCTTGGTGTTTACTGATTGTGGTGGTTTTCAGAGTAGTAGTAGTTTTTTTGAGCTTAAGAGTAAGAGAGGGTTGCATTTTCGTAGTCCTTATGATAATAAACGCGTTATTTTAACTCCTGAAAGTATTATGCGTATTCAGTGGGATATTGATTCTGACGTGGCTATGATGCTTGATGATATGTCTGGTTATGGTGTGTCTTATGATGAAGCTAAGCAAGCTATGATTAATACTCATCGTTGGGGTGTTGAGAGTTTGGAGCATCATAAGAAGCTTAGATCTGAGAATAATGTTAAAGATGGTTCTAGGCAGTTATTGTTTGGTATTAGTCAAGGTAATTTTTTTCCTGATTTAAGAGCTGAGAGTGCTAAGTTCATTAATGGTTTAGATTTTGATGGCGTAGCCATAGGAGGTGTAGCTATTGGTGAGCCGTTAGAAGATATGTATTTAGCTGTTAAAGCTAGTTTGCCTCATATTTCTAAAGATAAGATTAAATACGTTATGGGTCTTGGTAGCCTTGTTGATTTAATAGAAATGATTAGTTTAGGTGTTGATTGTTTTGATAGTATTTATCCTACTCAGAACGCGCGTCACAGCTCAATTTTTACTCGCAAAGGTAAGATTTATTTAGATAAAGGTAAGTACGCAGAGGATTTTACTCCTATAGAACTTGGTTGTGCGTGTCATACTTGTAATCATTATACCAAGGCGTATATTCATCATCTTACTAAGATTAATGAGCCTGCAGCTCACAGACTTAAAAGTATTCATAATCAGTACTTCTTACAAAGATTAATTGAAGATGCAAAAAATGCTATTAAGCAAAAAAGATTCAAAGAATTCAAAGAAGAAATAAAAAAGAATTGGTAAATTTTATTGTTGCGTATATTCATCATGATCATAACCACAATCAGGATCTTCTATTGGGCAAGGGCCTGATCCTCCTCCTCCGCCAGTTCCTCCTGTTGGGCATTGGCTTGCGCTAAATTCGTTAGGATATGGTTTGCCTGAATATGCTAATCCCCATGTTTTTCCATCACTTATTTGATAATATTCAGATGTTTGATAAATTGAGTGTGAACAAGATAATTGAACACTTATTCCTACGAAACAAACATTATCTCTATAATAAACGTCTCCTCCATCTACTGAAAAAGCACTAGCAAAACATGCTGATGAAACTGTTTCATGAACTAAATTATTAATACAAAATATTCTACCCCAGGATTTGTATCCTTCTACATGTATTACAGGATTACACCCTGTGTCTTGTACGCAGTGTCCTTTATTTGCTAATACTTCACAATTATACAATTTTCCTTGAGAACAATCATCGCCTAACTTTCCAGGAGTACAAACTTTGTTAGCACCGCACATATCATTACAATTTAATGTGCCACCGCAGCCATCACTTAGGAAGTGACCGCAATTATACCCGTTATTAGCTGCTTCTAATGATGCAAGTGGGGAATTGCAAGTAAGACGAGTGCAACATTCACCTTCATTTATGCATGATTGTCCCGCCGCACAAAGATCATTAACCCATTGCTCCGTATCTCCCCCACAACTTTCTGTTCTTGTTTGTTTTCTTTGTCTTACACCTGATGAACATCTATATTCATCAGTGTTAATCCATGATGAAGGAGTGCAACACACACCTTCATCTACACAAACTTGTTCTTTAAGTGAACAAGGATAATCTATCCACCTAGTAGTTACGCCACCACAACCCTCAGTCCTCGTTTGTTTTCTTTGTCTTACCCCTTCTGATGAACACTTATATTCATCAGTGTTAACCCAATCAGTAACAGAACAACACGCATCATTATAACAAACTAGAGCACCACAACCAACACAGACACCATTAGAACAAACAGGGGAATCACAAACACAACTCACACAATCAACATAAGATACAGAACTACTACATGCGCCTTCAGAACAACTCCAAGTAGTATGCGTCTTACAACGCTTACCATCCGCATTACAATAATTATAACCAGAAGTAGTATTAGTACCACAAGACTCACAACTCACTAATTCAAAACCAGAAGCAACACACTCACCATTAGAACAACCATAAAATGTTTCAGTCTTACACTTCTGAGAACCACTACATGCATTAAAATCAGAAATAACAGAATCACAATGATCATCAACACAACAACTAATACTATTAAGAGCAACACCACTAGGTGTCTCACTCAAAAAAGCACTCCACTCCTCACTCGTATTACTAGGAATAAAAATCTGATCATTCCTACTATTAACAACTCTTCTAAAATCATCATACAAACAAATATCAAACGAAGTA